>CAZKCX010000890.1:0-2133 GCA_964550865.1 uncultured Planctomycetales bacterium | reverse complement strand
GCGCGACAGGCGGTTGCTCGCGGCCTGTGGGCTCGCGTCGTGCACCGGCCCGAAGGGAGCCGAGCCGCTGACGACGCGCATCGAAGGGAAGGAATTCAACTTCACGCATTGGCTCTTCCGCCTCAGGACCGCGTCGGCCAAGACGCTGCTGGACGTCAGGACGGCCGACGGCACGAGCCATCCGCTGCTGACCGAATCGAGCCACGGGAAGGGGCGCGTGCTCTTCGCCGCGCTTCCCCTGCTGAGCAAGCACGGGCCGGACGAGGTTCCCCACGAGGTCCGGCGGTTCGTCCTGGCGGCGGCCGCGCCGCCGAAGGATCGTCTGCTGACGACCGACGCGCGGTCGACGGTCGAGGTGGTACTGCGGGCCAAGGGCGAGGACCGCGTCGTCCATCTGGTCAACATGGCTCCCGGCACGCGCGAGGTGATCAAGACGAACCGCCGACGCTACACGCGGATCACCCAGATCCCGCCGGTCGAGTCGTGCCGTATCACGCTTCGTCTGTCGGGCAGGCCCGAGGAGGTGCGGCTCGAGCCACACGGCAAGCCGCTGAAGGGCTGGCGGTTCGAGAACGGGCGGCTGGAGCTCGACGTGCCCCGCTTCGCGATCCATCAACTCCTGGTCGTGCGTGGTGCGGACTGAGGCCATTCGAGCGCACGGTCGGCTTTGATGGGGAACGCTGCCACGGTGTCGGCACGGTGGATCGCGGGAGTCTGCGCCGACAAGAACCCGGGGACGTGCTATCATGAACGCCTGAAGGCGGTGGTATCGCATGGCCCGGAAAGCCCGATTCAAGATCTCGCTGGCCAACAAATGCCGCATGCTGTTTGGCCTGGCGGTGCTGTTGATCATCGCGGCGGCCCTGTTCGTTCCGGGCTATCGGATGGAGGGGCTGGTGCACGAGATGAACGTGCGGAGGCTCCGCCAGATGGCGCTAGCGGTGAACGCCCATTGCGACCTCGAGACCGGCGACCTGCCCATCACGCCGGCGGACCTCGATGCGTGGCGCGCCAAGCGCGAGAAGCTGTGGGCCTCCAAGCAAGAGGAGCTTGCCGAATGGTGGCCCATCTACGCCCAAACCCGCAAGCTACCGGAGGAGCGGATCCCCAAGCTGATCATGTTGGATCCGTTGAACGACGACATGCCCAAGGGATTGGCCAGCTTCATTGAGCGATCGATCCGGCTGATGCGACGCCGCATGGACGTCAATGAGGCCGTGGATTGGGGCATCGAGGACGACGGGACGGCGATCTACCGCTTCGCCTGCGCGGTGCGGTCCCCCGACGACCACAAGCTGCGGGGAATCATCAAGACCGTGTACAAGCCGCCCGAGACCGTCCAAGAGCTGTGGTGGAATCGGATCACGCTGGTCCTGGCCGGCCTTCTGGCGGGCATGCTCGCCTTGTTCGTCTTCTACCTGATCACCCAGAAGCTGATCTTGTCTCCGGTGCGTGAGCTTCGGCGCGTCAGCGAGCAGGTGACGGCCGGCGATCTCTCCGTGCGGAGCCAGACGACGACGGCGGATGAGTTCGAGGACTTGGCGCAGGCGTTCAACACGATGCTCGAGCATCTGCAGGTCGCGCAGGACGACTTGCGGAACGCCAATCGCGCGCTGGATATCAAGCTGGATCACCTCGCCCAGGCGAACGTCGCGCTCTTCGAGACGAACCAGCTCAAGAGCGACTTCCTGGCGAACGTCAGCCACGAGCTCCGCACGCCCATGTCGTCGATCATCGGGTTCGCCGAGCTGCTGAAGGAGGCCCACGAAGGGACCGACGACGAGCGGCTCTCCCGCTACGCGGAGAACATCCTGACCAGCGGGCGCATGCTCTTGGACATCATCAACGACCTGCTCGATCTGGCCAAGATCGAGGCCGGCAAGATGAAGCTGCGGATGGAACAGGTGGATCCGGCCGCGGTCTGTCGGGACCTGACCGAGTTCGTGCGGTCGCTCGCGACCAAGCAGAATCTCCGGCTGGAGCTGGATATCCCCGAACCGCTGCCGACGATGACCTCGGACGCCGGCAAGATCAAGCAGATCCTCTACAACCTCCTGAGCAACGCGATCAAGTTCACGCCCGAGGGCGGCCGCGTCACGCTCTCCGCCGGGCCCGAGGGCGACGACCGCGTTC
>CAZKCX010000889.1:0-2142 GCA_964550865.1 uncultured Planctomycetales bacterium | reverse complement strand
GAGGGGCCGGAGGATCGCCTGGCATCGCAGATCGACAAGCTGCGAACGACGTTCCCGGTGATCCGCGTCTATCCTCGCGGCACGCATGGCAGCGAGTGGAATCGGCACGTCAACATCTTCGTCCGTCGGGCGATGACGATCCTCGGCCGATCGCTCGACGGCGCGCGCGTCTACGACGCGATCCGCGCGATCGATATGCTCCAGGCCCTTCGGCATGCATGCGGCGAGCGAATGACCGTGGTCGGCACGGGCAAGTGGGGCGTGCTGGGCATCTACGCGGCCATGATGGACGGTCGCATCCGTCGCGTCGTCGTGCACGAGCCGACGCTCACGCACACCCAGGACCCGATCCTGGCCAACGTGCTCCGCTACACCGACGTGCCGCTGACGGCGAGCTACCTGCCGCCGACGGAATTGCTGGTGCTCGGCGCGGAGCCCTCCGAGTTCTCTGGGCTCCGCGAACGATTCGGCGCGTGCGGCATGGCCGAACGCTATCGCGTCATCGATTCCCTCGGCGCCCTTACGGAATGACCGACGCCTGCTCAACGCCCAGCGCAACCCCTTCCGCCTACAAGAACACATTGTTCGGCCCCGAAGGGGCATCGGACTGTTGCCACGGGTGGGCTTGCCACGGCGAAGCCGCGTCGCGTTCCGCGACGGAGGCGAAGACGGGAGCGAAGCGGGAACCTGTGGAGGACTGATCTCGCTTGCTCGCGATCTCGTTCCGAAGAGGCGGCAGAGCCCGGCTCAATACGCGTTCGTCGACTCGCTCTTGGTCACGACGGCCGCATAGACCTTCGTCGCGCCGGCCCGGCGGAGGCATCGTGCGGCCTCCCGGAGCGTCGCGGTGGTGGTGGCCACATCGTCGATGAGACAGAGCGTCAAGCCGGTGATGCGCGCCGCTGGGACCACCCGCATGCTCCCGCGGACGTTGGCGACGCGTTCCGACCGTGGAAGGCCGACCTGCGGGCGGGTGTAGCGCGTGCGCCGCAAGACCGGGACCAGCGGCAGGGCCAATTGTCGCTCGACGGCCTTGGCCAGGGAACGGGGCGGGTCGTGCTTTCGCTCCATCCGCCGACGCCAGTGCAGCGGCACGGGTACGAGGGCGTCGATCGTCCCCGACCACGAAGCGCCGCGAACCGCGTCGGCCACGAGCTCGCCGAGGAGCCGGTCCGTCGGCGCTCGCCGGAACTTGAAGTCGGCGACGAGCCGCTGCAAGGCGCCTTCGTGGGGTCCCACCCGGGCGAGGCCTGCGACGGCGCGACGCGGGTGCTTGCGACATTCCAGGCACAAGCCCCATTCCCGCTCGTACGGGCCGGTGGAGCGGCCGCAACCGAAGCAGTACTCCTCTCCGACCAAGTCGGCCATCTCCCGCGCGTGCTCGGCGCACCACGGCGAGCCCGAGTCGCCTCGAATCCCGACCCCGCAGACGGAGCACGTCACGGGGAACACCATCTCCGTCGCAAGGCCCATCCCCTCCCGCAGGCCTCGGAGGAGGCCGGCCCCGCGGGGTCTGCAGGTTCTGTTGGTATCGGTTGACGTGATCACGGGCCCATCCTACGCGGGGCGGAAGACGTCGCAACAACGTCCATCTTCTGAGCCGCCTTCCTGAAGGACCGAGCCGTGCGGCGGAGCGAATGCACATCGCTTCCGCAGGTGGCGTGCGAGTCAGGCAATCACGGTCACTTCGGCTCGAGCGTAATCGTTTTCTGCTCCTGCTGATCCACGGAGATGCAGAACGAGCGAAGCCGCTCGTATTCGGCCTTGGGGACGCTCGTTTCCTTGATAGCGAAGCGCTTGTCGACACGTACCCCGCCCGCATCGACGGTATACGCGATCTCGTAGCGCATCCACGGCGTGTCCAGCGTCGCGGCCTCGGGAACGGACACGACGTCCCACGTCCGTGGGAACTGGTAGACCTCGGTGTACTCGACGGTGCTGGGCATCGCCAGCCAGACGTCGTAGTAGCGCTCCGTCCTGGGGGCGTATCGCTTGGTCAGATCAAACTTCCGCTTCGGCTGGACGATCAGGCGCGAATCCGCCACCTCGGCATAGCGTCGGGACTGGAAGTCGAACCGCACCTCGGCGGGTCCGTCTCGATCGGTCAAATCCGAGAAGCTCATGTCGCTCAAGCGGCTTCCG
>CAZKCX010000888.1:0-2146 GCA_964550865.1 uncultured Planctomycetales bacterium | reverse complement strand
CCGTCGGCACGGTCCATTACATGGCCCCGGAGATCGGCCAGGGGCGATACGATCATCGCGTCGACATCTACGCCCTCGGCATCGTGCTGTATGAGATGCTCGCGGGGACCGTCCCCTATCTCGGCGGCAGCCCGGGCGAGGTCCTCATGCGGCACCTCTCCGGTGAGCCGGACGTCAGCAACGTTCCCGAGCCGTTCGCGTCCGTGATCCGTCGCGCGATGGCCAAGGACCCCGAGGAGCGCTACCAGTCCGTGCAGGAGATGGTCGAGGACGTCTTCGGGGCCGAGCACATCCGCGAAAGCGTCTCGCACTTCCGCGTGGACGACCTCTCCGCCGTCGCCGAGCGGATCGCCCACAAGGCGGCCGTCGGGGCGGGCGGGCGCGGTGCGTCCGGCTCCTCGGCCGAGCCGACCGTGTCGCTTCCCCATGATCCCCCGCCGGCCCATGGCGGCAGCAGTGTCTATCGCGAGGGAGAGGATTGGTGGGACGAGTTCGGCAAACGCATGGACGAGTTCGGCGAGCGCGTCGGGCGCTGGAGGTCGCGTTTCGGACGCGAGTTCGGCCACAAGATGGGCCACCTCGGCGCGAAGTTCGGCGAGGAGTTCGCCGACCACATGAAGGCCAAGCACCGCGAGTGGCGGGCCGAAGAGCACGGGATCAAGCGGGCCCGAAAGCTCGATCCCCTCTCGCGCAAGCAGCGCGTCGTGCTGGGATTGCTCGCCGGCGGCCTGATGGCCGTCGGCATCGGGTTCGTCGCCCCGCTCGATCACGGGTTCGGCGTCATCGCGGGCTTCACGGCCTTTTGGCTGATGTTCGGGGCCGTCTGGGGCGTGGGCATTGCGCGGTTCGGTCTGAAGGTCGATTCCGAGTCCGGCTTCATCCGTCGGCTCGCCTACGGCGGGATGGCGTGTCTGCTGGCGCTGTTGCTCTGCGCGCCGACGCTGACGATCGCGGACTTGACCAATGCGGAAGGGGGCGTGCCGCTGAACATTGCGACCGTCCTGGGCGCCGTGGCGATCGCCATGATCCTGGTCAACTGGGAGAAGCGATCCTCGCTGGGCCGCGAGGAACGGGTGTCGTTCGGCTCGACGCTCGCCGCGGGGCTCGTCGGGCTGGTGGTCGCCCTGATCTTCAACGGGGACGTTGGCTTCACAGTCGGCGTCTTGGCCGGCGCGTCGCTCTGGGTGCAGGTGAGCTTCCCGTGGGATCCGAAACGGGCCCGCGATTGGCAGCGTCACGTCGACGAGATGAAGGCATTCTGGCATCAGCGACGGCCTACCACCAACGAACACGGGCCCGGCGCAGTAGGGAACGGCGAGCAACATCAGGCACAAGAGGAGCCGAGCCCCGCGCCTCCGCCTCCGGCAGCGCCGGTGGACGCACAGGCAGACCCGCACCCGGCGCGTCACCAGGTGTTTCGCGCGCAGCTGCATGCGCGAAGGACCATTCCCAGGGGATGGGTGGTTCCCGCCTGGCTCCGCGCCCTGAGCCTGCTGGGCTTTATCGGATTGCTAGCCGCGGGCATCGCGCTTCTGCTGTGGGGATCACTGACGCGCGGCGACGACGAAATGGCCGTCGGCATCACCGCAGGCGTCGGATCGCTCCTCTTGGCCTTTTACTGCCTGGGTAAGACCGTGCACGGACGCGTCGTCAGCTGGTGGAGCGGGCTCGTCAAACCCCTCATGCTCATCGGCTGCGTGATCACCGTGCTCGGGGCTTCCCTCGCCCTGGGTCGAATGCGGCTGCACGGGGACGAAGAACTGATCGCCATTTTTCTGATCATCTTCTCGGGGATCATGTTCCTCGTGGTGGCGGCCCTGCCGAACGCGGCCATGCACTCGCTATTCGGCGAGCCGTTCCAGAAGCTCGACGTCTCCCCCCATCAGGTTTCCACGCGGCGACGCATGTGGGCCCTCTTGCTGGCCTGTATCGGCTTCCTCGGCCTGGGCGGGCTGCATCGCTTCTACGCCGGCAAGATCGGGACGGGGCTGATCTGGATGTTTACCGGCGGCCTGGCGTATGTCGGAACGGTCTACGACATCATCATGATCTCGTTGGGACGCTTTCGCGATCGCCACGGTCTGCCGCTCATCGTCTGGCAGAGCGAGGACGAGTTGCGCAGTGGTCCGGTCGGTATGGCCAATCC
>CAZKCX010000887.1:0-2160 GCA_964550865.1 uncultured Planctomycetales bacterium | reverse complement strand
GACCGCCGGCGCGGTGAAGGGATAGCTGCTACGTTCCTTGAGCTACTCTGCCCCACGGAGGCTTCAACGGTGAGGAACGTATCTTCTACGCGCAAGTGAGATCCGATTGCGCTTCAGGCGAAAGCGGCGACTCTGTCTTCACTCCATAATGGGTGGCCCACCAGCTTCATTCCATACCGGTTGCCCCCCCGCTTCATTCCATATCGGCTGGCCCGCCGCTTCAGCGGTGGGGGACGCGAATCCTCGACGCTATCGGTGACGCATCTTCACGACGCACCGCCAAGCATTGCCTCAGACGATTCAGCGGTATCCTGCACGGCCCACCGCATCCGTCGGGCCGGTCAAGCCCGGTCCGCCGGCCGCGACGTAGCCGTGGCTGGCCCCCGACCGGTCGGGGCTCACCCAGAACGAGTACAGCGCGCCGCTGCGTAGGTGAAACCGGAGGCGCATCGGCTTGCCGGCGACGCTTGAAAGGTCCGCCCCCCCTTTCCACCGTAGGGGGATTAGCGTGTCGTCCGTCCGCACTGGCTCGCAATCCTGCCGCGTGAAGGGCGCGACGGCCTTGCCGTCGGCGTCCAGCACCTCCGCGCGGAGCTCGCCCCCGTCCACGTCGGCGTTGACGAAGAGGTGCTTGCCCTTGAACCGCAGCTTCCGGGTCGTGAGCGTTCCGCCCCCATCACCGGCGTCCATCGAGACAAACCCGTCTCGCCGCATCGTCGCCAGCGACGTCGAGCACACCCCGCTGGACTTGCTGCCGCGAACGCCCGCACGCGTACTCACGTAGAAGTAGAGCGTATCTCCGACGATCAGGCAGCATCCCCCTGCCGACTGCACGTTGGCCCAGTTGAAGTCGCCGAATCGCTCCGAAACGCCGATGATGGGCTCGCGCATCGGGCGGTGCCAGTGGTACCCGTCGCGGCTGTACCCCACGCAGATCTCGTTCGGCTTTGCGCGATCACCCGGCTGACCGTACCAGATGCTGAACAGCCCCAGCATCAGGCTCTCATACGCCACGCAATCGAGGTTGTACAACTCTGGGTTGGCGCGAATGTCGGGCCGTTTCGGGTCCAGCCGATCCGCGCCGATCCAGAAGCCGGGTTCTCCCTTCTTCCAGGACGAGGCCTTCAGCACGTCCGGGCCCTCCTTGTATCGACGCACCCGACCGATGCCACCGCCCTGATAGTCCCGAATGCTGTAAACCCACACCTTACGGAACGGGTTGTAGAAGACCGTCGCGCGGTCGCCCGTCGGGCCGCTGTGGCCGACGTGCTTCCAATGCACGCCGTCGCCGGAGAAGAGGATCTCGTACCGACCCTTCAGAGCGTACATCCACATCTTGTACCGCTGCGTCGCCGCGTCGTCCGTGAAGAGGTCCAGCCAGACGGTGGTCGAGTCCCGATGCGTCGGCTCGATGATGTTCGTGCCCGGCACCACGTCCAGCGTGGGGCGCTGCCAACGAATGCCGTCCTTGCTCGTCGCGTACGCCGTGCCGCCGACGTAGCCGGCCATGTACCACATCTTGAAGAGCTTGTCCTCCGGGTCGAACCATACGCCGTCGCTGAAGACCATCGCGGTCGGGGACGGCTGCTTGACGGCCTTGGTTTCCCATTCCTTCTCGGGTCGAAGGATCGGGCTCGCCGGGTGGTACGTTGCCTTGTGATGCGTCCGCTCGAGGTCGGTCCTCTCGATCAGGAAATCGTCGACGAATAGTTGCCTGCCCACGTCGATCGGAATCACCTCCGGCGGCGCTTCCAGATACGGCACGGGCATCGGATCGTACGTAATCTTTCGATCGGAAGGGGGCCACGCATCGGGGAGCTTGATCCCGTTGTAGAGGGTCTCCCCTGCCATGGCATGGCCGCCGCCGGCCGCAACTACGAAGCACAACAGCGCAACACAAGCAACGTACGCCGATCGACTCGTTGGCCCGACGCATCTTCGGTTCATCGTCGTTCCTCCTATGGCTTGGATCTTGACCAGCATCATGAGACCACAAGCTCGCGGGCCGATCCAGCCCGAAAGCCCACTGCACCGAGCACAGTTCCGTCTCCCCTTGCCGAACGCGGACGACGCGGTTATGGTGCGGGCGCTAGTACCGCATTTCGCAAGTTGTGCGACTATGGACAGGGCAACGCATGCCACGGTTGCTGCTCGAGCCGC
>CAZKCX010000886.1:0-2172 GCA_964550865.1 uncultured Planctomycetales bacterium | reverse complement strand
CTGCAAATCGGAACGCCCCGGGGCAAGGCGCCGGCGATCGGCTCCCACCATGTCCGGATGAACTGACACGGCATGGCCGAAAGGATCATCGTGGCACCCTTGGTGGCAGTGCCCACGTTGTCGGTCAGCTCGATGTCGTCCGGCAGCGAGACCTCCGGCAGGTAGCGTTGGTTTCGACGGACCTCGCGCATCTCGGCGAGATGATCGGGGAACATGCTGAACAGCCGCACACGATGTCCGTTGCTCGACAAGACAACACCGCAAACCGTCGCCATTGCCCCGTCGCCGATGATGCCGATCGTCTCAGCCATCACTCCGCCGTCCCACGTATCTCTAGCTCCCGCTCGCGTGCTCCTCGATCACCGCCGGCAATCCCAGCGTCAACAGGCCCGCCGGCACCATCGCCAGACCGATCACCACAAACGCCCACTCGATCGGATCGATCACCGTTACGACCAAGCCGAGCAGTCCGCCCACGCCCCACGACCAGCCCTGGACCAGCGAGGAGGCCATCCGTGATCCGCTCGGCAGGATCCGCTGACTCATCGAGACGATCAGCGGATTGACCCCCTGCAAGGCCGCCCCGGCGACGGCCGCACACACCAGCATGGTCGCCGCTCCGCGGAAAGGCATCAACGCCACAGCCGCGAAGGCGATTATCGAGCTGATCAGGAGGACCGTCTTCTCGCGGGTGGGCCGAAAAAGCAGGCCGGCGAGGAGTCCCGTCGTCCCCCCGCTGAAGAGGAAGACCGACAGGAGCAAGCCCGTCCAGGTGATGCTCGTTTGCCGCTCTTCCGTTAAGAGCGTAATCGCCAGGTTTGCACCCATGGTCGTCAGCGCCCGGATCGAGGCGATCGTCACCAAGATCATCATCGCAGCGCCCCGCCCGCGGATCGCTTCGCGCAAGGAGCCGAGCGACTGCGAGTAGCCGCCGAGGTGACGCGCCGGTCCTACGCTTACGAGCAGCGCGATCGTGATCGGCGCAGCGACGGCCAGGAGCCACCATCCGCCGTCGGCCCCGATGTTCTCGAGGATGTACGATACCGAGATCGGGCCCAAACCCAATCCGAGCATCCCACCCCCGAGGAAGACCGCCAACGTAAACGTCCGATGCCCCGGCCAGAGATCGCCGACGATCGCGGCCGGCGTCGGGTGGTAAACCGCCACGCACAGCCCGCAGACCCCCAGCCAGATGCCCATCCCCGCCGGAGTCCTGGATTGAATCGCCGCGGCCATCCCCACCCCGGCCACGAAGGGCGCGCACAATGCCGCCCAACGCGCGCCCCACCGGTCCGACCAGAGGGCCATCACCGGCTGGACCAATGAGCACGTGATGGTCATGACGATCGTGGTCAGCCACGCTAGCGCGGCCACGGAGATCCCGAACGTGTCGACGCGCGCACGAATCAGGGGGTTGATCATCGTCGCGCAGCCGTCGACGAAGCCGTGCCCCAGCGCCAGGCTGATCAGTTGCGTAAGCAGGCGAACCACGGGCGACCTCCGAAGCGGACGGTTCTACCGACCCGCCGCACAGGCCGCAAGGCGCGCGAGGAGAAGCGATGGGCGGTGGAAGTCACCGCGCCGACGACAAGGGCACAGCAAAAAGCCGGCCCGAACGGGCCGGCCTGGAGGAGAACATCACGATGCGAATGAGCGCTTCGACTGCGGATCAGCAGAGGGCCGCGTAGGTCCACAGGGCAAGGAGCGCGAAACGATACTTCCGCTGGAAGAAGTAGCTCAGTTGATTGAGACGTTGCTGAAGAGACATCGCCCCCTCCTCCTCTCTGCCAGGGATTTGGGCAAAGGGCGTGCCAGGAGGCGACCGGCGATTCCTTAAGACCTTCGCTTCGTAAGCCTTTGGCAAAGCCGGCCTTATGGCACAGAATCCGCATGTGCGGATGTGCAGGCCGTTCCGGTTATGCGGGCTACGTAGCGTGGGGGCAACGTTTCAAGCGCATGTGCGGGCGCAACACCCATAAGACATTGCTAAATACAGTTTTACGAAAGTGTGTTCCCCAGGCAACACCGTGCTGCCGACATCGGACGGACCGAACCAACGGATCCTTCGACGTCTCAGTCCGGTCGCTCACCGATCTCGATGATGCTACATGCCAGGATGTAACCGTTCAGCCCTCAGGCAGGTTGGGGAACCAAGGAAGGCATGGGGGCGCC
>CAZKCX010000885.1:0-2174 GCA_964550865.1 uncultured Planctomycetales bacterium | reverse complement strand
GGACGGGCCGGGCTGTGCCATCGGCTGTCGTACAAGAACAAGGTTTACGGCGTTTTGGCCGTCTCCGTGCCCGCCCCGTACGCCTATGACGCGGAAGAGCAGAGCCTGTTCGAGGAGGTGGCGGGGGACCTGGGCTTCGCCCTGAGCAAGATCGAGGACGCCGCCGCCCTGCGCGAGTCGCAGGAGTTCGTTCGTTCGACGATCGATTCGCTGTCCGCGCATGTCTGCGTGCTGGATGCCGACGGGGTGATCCTCGCGGTGAATCAGGCGTGGCGGGATTTCGCCGAGGCCAATCCTCCCCTGCGCGGGAACGTCAACGAGGGCGTGAACTACCTCGCCGTCTGCGACGAGGCCGAGGGCCAGGATGCGGATATTGCCCGAAGGTTCGCCGAGGGCATCCGCGCCGTCAGGCGCGGGGATTGCGATCGCTTCCGACTCGAATACCCGTGTCATTCTCCGGGCGAGCATCGCTGGTTCGTCGGGCACGTGACGCGCTTCGCCGGGGAGCGCAAGGGGCGGGTCGTGATCGCGCACGAGAACATCACCGAGCGCGTCCTGGCCGAGCGAGCCCTGCGACGGGCCAACGACATCATCACGCGGAGTCCGGCCGTCGCGTTTGTCTGGCGGAACGAGGAAGGCTGGCCCGTCGAGTACGTATCCGAGAACGTCCAATCGCTCTTGGGATGGTCCGCCGAGGACTTCATGTCCGGTGCGGTCTCCTATTCCCGTGTGGTCCATCCCGACGACGTGGCGCGGGTCACCGAGGAGGTCGCCCAGGCCACGGACCGCCCTGACGCGCAGACCCTCACGCACGCACCCTATCGGATCGTCACACGGGACGGTGAGGTCAAGTGGGTGGACGACCGGACGACGATCCGTCGGGCCGAAGACGGAAGCGTCGTCGGGTATGAGGGCATCCTGCTTGACGTGACCGACCGCAAGCGGGCGGAAGAGGCCCTTCGGGCGAACGAGGAGAAGTACCGCAGTGTCCTCGAGCACATCGAGGAAGGATACTACGAGGTCGACCTGGCAGGCAACTTCACGTTCTTCAACGACTCGACCTGTCGGATCCTGGGCTATTCCCCCGACGAACTGATGGGGATGAACAACCGACAGTACATGGACGAGGGAAACGCCAAGATCGTCTACCGCACGTTCAACGAGGTCTATCGCACGGGCGTGCCGGCGCAGTCGTTCGACTGGCAACTGATTCGGAAGGATGGGTCGCCCTGCTTCGTCGAGACGTCGGTGTCGCTGATGCGGGACGCGCAAGGGCAGCCGATCGGATTCCGGGGGATCTTCCGGGACATCACCGAGCGCAAGCGGGCGGAGGAGGCGCTGCGCGAGAGTGAGAGGCTCTTGAGGAAGTCACAAGAGGTCGCGCGCCTGGGGAGTTGGCAGCTGGACCTTCGAGAGGACCGCTTGTTCTGGTCGGACGAGGTCTACCGGATCTTCGGCCTGGACGCGAACGAGTTCCGGGCCACGTACGAAGCGTTTCTTGAAGCGGTGCATCCGGACGATCGGGCGGTGGTGCACGCCGCCTACCGGGACTCCTATCGCCAAGGAAAGGACACCTACGAAATCGAGCACCGGGTGGTTCGGCGGGACACGGGCGAAACGCGGTGGGTCCATGAGAAGTGCGAGCACATTCGCGACGACACCGGCGAGGTGATCCGTTCGGTCGGCATGGTTCAGGACATCACCGAACGTAAGCGGGCCGAGCAGGCGCTGGTCGAGAGCGAACAGCGCTATCGCACCGTGGCGGAAAACTTCCCCAACGGGGCGATCTTCCTGATCGACCGGGAGCTGCGATACGTCTTCGCCGACGGCCGAGCCCTGACCGATATCGGCCTGTCCAAGCGCGATCTCATCGGTAAGACGGCCTACGAGGTCTTTCCGCCGGAGGTAACCGACGTCGCCGGAGCGCAGGCTCCTCGCGTCTTCGACGGCGAGCACGTGCAGTATGAGGTGACCTTCCAGGGGCGGATCTACGACAACTGGGGGGTACCTATTGTCCAGGACGACGGGGAGATCCAACACGGCGTCGTCATCACCATCGACATCACCGAGCGCAAGCTGGCCGAGCAGGAGCGGCAACGGATCGAAGAACGGCTCCGCGAGGCCCAGAAGCTCGAGAGCCTGGGCATCCTGGCCGGCGGCATCGCGCACGACTT
>CAZKCX010000884.1:0-2178 GCA_964550865.1 uncultured Planctomycetales bacterium | reverse complement strand
CCGAGCACACGGCCTGAGCATGCTGGCGATGATCGGGTACACCCCGCCCTGGGCGAGCGCGAGCGGCGAGCCAAACGCCGTCCCGCAGGACCCGAACGACTGGGCCGACTTCGTCTATCGGACCGTGTTGCGCTATAAGGACTCGATCAAGCACTGGGGCCTGTGGAACGAGCCCAACGGGGGAAACGGCGAGTACTGGGCGGGCACGCCGGCGGAGTTTCGCGAAAAGATCGTCAAACCCGGGGCCGCGGCCGTCAAGCGTGCCGATCCGAACGCCTTTGTATGTTGCGCCGGTGTGACCATCCATACCGACTGGATGGACTGGATGGAGGGCATTTTCGGCAGCGGCGGCGCGGACTGTATCGACATCATCACCGTGCACATCTACGTCGAAGGCGACGCGGGCGATCTCTTCTTCTTCCTCGACGACCGCGCGCCCCCGTACGACGGAACCGAGCCGCTCGAGACGCTGCTGACGCGGCTGGGCCTGGCCGACAAGCCCGTGTGGATCCAGGAGACGGGCTGGCGCTGCGAGGGCGAAAAGGGCGTCGGCGAAGCGCGACAGGCCGACTACCTGCACGGCGTCTTCTGGGGCGTGAGCCAGCGGGATTGGATCGACAAGGTCTTCGTCTACGAGATCATCGATGATCCGACGGTCGAGGACACGTTCACCTATGGGCTCGTCGACCAGGACTACGCGCCGAAGCCCTCCTACGAGACGCTCAAGGATTTCATCGCCAACCCGACGGAACCGCCGCCGCAGGCGGGGCTGTAGCGAAGCTGCCGATCCGCGCAGACTGCTTCTGAACGCAGCGCCCAGAATCGCTACTTCGCCGCTTCGAAGCGGAGGATGTCGTAGTACTCGTGCAGGTGGTAGGAAACCTTCGGCAGCCGCGCGGTGCTTCCGTACTCGAGGGCGCCGTCGCCGATCTCACCCGGTGGCAGGTGCACGGAGTAATTGTACTTGCAGACGGCGAAGCGCCAGGTGTCGCCCGGCTTCGGCGGCTTGCCGTCCAGCGCCAGTGCCTTCAGCGGGACGGCCATCTCCCCGGTCCAGCCCTCGTCCTCATCCTTCCAGTTGTTGACCGTCCCCTGGATGGTCGCGGCGGCCCTCATGCCGGATTGATAGCGGACGAACCGCAGCCATTCGCCCGCGCCGCGCCGCGGGAACATCAGGTCCAACGTCGCGCCGTTCGGGTTGACGTGCAGCTCGTAGTAGGGGTGCCTATCGGCCGACGGCTTGACGAAGAGCTCGAGCACGTCGTCGTGCCAACACTTCACGTCGTGGCCGAACTGCGTGGCGACGACGTCCTTGTCCTGGATCTTGCCCGATAGATAGAGATGCGTATCGTCCCACAGCAGACGGATCTCCGTCTTCGTCGTCGGCGGTTGGAGCGACTCGGGTTGGTGTAGCCTGGTGATGACGTGCGCGCCGGACCACGCGGCCTCGTCGATCTTTCCGTCGATCGTGATCGGCCCGGTCGCGCGATGGCAATGGAAGACCTTGGGCTGCGGCGTCGGCCATTCCTTCGCAGAGCCCGTCGGTCCGGGTCCCTGGCACCCGGCGATGAGCAGAGGGATCGCGGGACAGAAGAGGAGGCAGATCGGTTTCTGGGTCATCGTGGCGGTCCTCCGTTGGGTCGTGCGGGAACGGCTCCTCGCGGGATCAAACACCCGAGGCCGAGCGGTATTGTAGGGTGTGGATCTCGTGACGCCACATCGGCCTGCGTAGGAGATGCGGATGCCTGCGGGGGGCGAGGCAACGCGCTTTCCCCGCTGGTCACACGGCGTCAGTCGCAATGAAAAACCTCTTCCATGTTCGCCCACCACTCGCCTTCGGCCCGCGTCTTCAATGGCTCCTGACACGGCTTGCAGACGTTCCACCACTTCTGCGTGGTCGGGTCGGCGGCCATCTTGGCCATGTCGGCCTCGAAGTCGTCGCCATGATACTCGAAGTAGCTGAAGAGGTAGCCGTCCTTGTGGTAGATCGAGTAGTTGCGGATGTTGCACTGGCCGATCATGTCGAGGACGTCGGGCCACACGTCCGCGTGCAGCCGCTTGTACTCCTCGAACTTCTCCGGCCGAACTTTCAGGACCATTCCGTAGCGCTGCATGACGCACACTCGGGTGTGACATTTCTTTCTGGCACTATGCCGCGAGCGCCCGCTGTAGGTCCCA
>CAZKCX010000883.1:0-2187 GCA_964550865.1 uncultured Planctomycetales bacterium | reverse complement strand
CCGCTTCCTGTTCCAGCCGTCCGAGGAGAGCAGGGACGACGAGGGCATGAGCGGCGCGGCGCGCATGGTCGCCGCCGGGGCGCTGGAAAGCCTGGATGCCGTGATCGCTCTCCACGTTGACAGAGGAGCAGCGGCGGGAACCATCGGGGTCCGCGCAGGGCCCGTGACGGCGGCGGTCGATCCTTTCTCGGCGGCTATCATTGGGCGCGGGTCCCACGGCGCTCTGCCACACCAGGGCCTCAGCCCAATCGCGATGTTGGCGCAGGTGATCCAGGCGGCGCGGTCCGAGGCAGACCGGCGACTGCGAGACTACCAGCGAATCCTGTCGGAGTAACCCAGTCAGACATCGCTTCCGCCGGGCGAAAAGGCGGCGGGGAAAGCATACGAGAGCCAGACAACGGTCGTCGCTCGCGGTCCGGAGCGACGACCGTTGTCTTTGCCCCTGCGCGAACGTTGCACATGGCCGGGCGTGCAGAGCGCGTGCCACATCCGTGGTCCCGTGTTCACCGGCTCCGGGACTTCTTCCTTGTAGAACGTGGCGGTTTCTTCTTGGCCGTGGCGTTGGAGTTCGTCGGGGCAGGCGCGGCCTGGTCACCGTCGCCGGAGGCAACGGAGGCGAGGACCGGCTGTTCCTTGATCTGGTTGATGCGATCGCGCAGCTCGGCGGCGCGCTCGAACTCCAGCGCTTCCGCCGCCTCGAGCATTTGCGCCTCCAGCATCCGGAGCAGCTCCTGCTGATCGTATTGCTCTTCGGCCACGTTGATGGTCTCTCGTGCGGTTCGGCGGGCGGCCAGTTCCGTTTCCAGTCCGGAGCGGATGGCCTTGCGGATGCTGGCCGGGGTGATGTTGTGCTCTTGGTTGTATTCCAACTGGAGCTCGCGCCGCCGGCGGGTCTCGTCGATTGCCCGCTGCATGGAGGCGGTCACCTGATCGGCGTAGAGCACGACGTACGCGTTGACGTTTCTCGCGCACCGTCCGATCGTCTGGACGAGCGACGTCTCGCTTCGCAGAAAGCCCTCCTTGTCGGCGTCGAGGATCGCGACCATGGACACCTCGGGCAGGTCCAGGCCTTCCCGGAGGAGATTGACTCCGATCAGCACGTCGAACTTGCCCTGGCGCAGGTTCCGTAGGATCTCCACCCGTTCAAGCGTGTCGATCTCGCTGTGCAGGTACTCGCCGCGTATGCCTTCTCCCTGGATGTACTGGGAGAGGTCTTCGGCGAGACGCTTCGTGAGCGTCGTGGCCAAGACCCGCTCGCCGACCGCCGCGCGTTTCTTGATCTCCTCCAGCAGATCTCCCACCTGACCTCGCGCCGGGCGGACCTCCACCTCCGGATCGACCAGGCCTGTGGGCCGGATGATCTGCTCGACCACCTCCCCGCCGCACTGCTCCAGCTCGTATGGGGCCGGGGTCGCGCTGCAGAAGAGCACCTTGTGCCAGCGATTCCGGAACTCGTCGAAGGTCAGGGGCCGATTGTCCATGCAGCTGGGCAGGCGAAAGCCGTGTTCGACGAGGACCTCCTTGCGGCTGCGGTCGCCGCCGTACATCGCGTGGATTTGGGGAATGGTCACGTGCGACTCGTCGACGATCAGCAGGTACTCATCGGGGAAGTAGTCCATGAGCGTGTACGGCTCGGCCCCGCGGGGTGTGCCGTTGAGGTGCCGCGCGTAGTTCTCAATGCCGGAGCAATAGCCGACCTCGAGGATCATTTCGATGTCGTACTTGGTTCGTGCGGCCAGGCGTTGGGCCTCAAGCAGCTTGCCCTGCCGCTTGAGCTTCCACAGATGTTGCTCCAGCTCCTCGCGGATGGAGGCGACGGCGCTTTCGATGCGGTCCTCCGGCATCATGTAGTGCACGGCCGGATAGACGAACAGGCGCGTCTCCTCGCTCAGGGTATCGCCCGTGACGGGATGCACCAGCTCGAGGCGTTCGATCTCATCGCCGAACATCTCGATGCGGTAGCCCACCTCGTCGTAGCTGGGGTGGATTTCGATGACGTCGCCGCGGACGCGGAAGGCCCCGCGCTTCAGGTCGGTGTCGTTGCGCTCGTACTGCAACGTGACGAGCTTGCTCAGGAGCTGGTCGCGCTCGATGGTCTCGCCCACCTGCAGGCCGACGACGCTGGCCTTGTAGTCCTCCGGCGACCCGAGCCCGAAGATGCACGAGACGCTGGCGACGATGACCACG
>CAZKCX010000882.1:0-2188 GCA_964550865.1 uncultured Planctomycetales bacterium | reverse complement strand
GTATGTCGGCTTTAGGGGGTTCGAGCGGAAGAGGGGCGCCAGCGCCCCCGGCCACTGGGAGGACGGCGGCTACTATCGGTTTTCGGATTGGAGGACGCCCGTGGTCCTCGTGGCCGGAACGACCGAGCGGTTTGAAAACGCCGACCGGTTCGCCGCGTACGTCAGAGATCAGGAATACAGGGTCGCCGACGGGGTGCTGACCGCGCGCTTCGCGGACACCGACGGCAAGCCCGTGGAGCTGTGCTTCGATCTGACGCAGCGGGTCTTGCCGTTCGTCAACGGCCGGTCGATCGACCTGAACCCACCGAAGGTCTACGACTGTCCGTACCTACAGAGCAGGTTCGGCAGCGGCGTCGTGACGATCCGCTTCGCGGACGAGGCCCACATCTGGAACATGCAGGACAACAGTATCCGCCCGGCACCGTAGCTACCACGTTTCCCGAGGTGTCCGTCGCCTTGGCCTCGATGGCTGGTGTCGGGGCCTGTGCCTTGGGTCGCAGCAAATCGCGTATTCCGCTGCCGACTCCGGCTCAGCACCTCGGCACCTCGTGGGCGACGTCGTAGCGCTCGCAATAGGCCCCGAACAGGCGGTCGATCGTGGCGGTGTCCAGACCGAATTGGGCCAGATCGTAGCGGTGGGTGGGCCTTTTGACCCGCGCGTCCGTGTCGAGCCACGCCTTCAGCCGGGCCTCTAACGCATCGCCGTACTCGTAGCCGAAGTAGTCGTAGATGCCGCGGACGGCGGCGATCGGATCCTTCACCAACTCGGCGTAGTGGACGTTATAGACACGATCCGGCTTGGAGTCTCGCGCATGGGATGCACGGTCCAGGAGCTCGGCGCAGATCTCCACCGACATCGAGCCCAGGCGGTGGGGGTCCAACGCGTCCGTGCTCATGCCGCGGAGGATCGCGAACAGGCTACAGACAGACGGGATTGCCTTGGCAGGGTCGCGATGCGTCTGAACCACACAGGCATCAGGAAAGACCGTCAGCAGCGCATCCAGCGCGGCCAGGTGGACCGGGCTCTTCAGGACCCAATGATCGCCTGAGTGCTGCCACTGGAGGAGCTGCAGCTGGCGGCGATAGTACCTGTAGTGATGCACCTTCTCCTCGAAGCGGAGCTGCTCCAGCCACTCCTCGTACCCGGGCAGGTCCGCCAGCATGAGAAAGCCCGGCGAGGCGAACGTGTGGAACGTCAGGTTCAGGCATTCCTCGGGTCCGTCGGGGTCGAGGGCGTGGACGGCCTGCAGTTGCGGCGCGATCCAGTGCGCTCGCTTGGCCATCGTGCGTGCCCGCTTGATCCGCGGGTCGATGCCGCGCGTCTGGGTGGAGGCAAGGGGGGCCGGCCAATAGGTCTCCCAGAACATCAACGGCCGGCCCGCCGGATCTTCACTCAGCAGGTTGTAGAGCAGCGTGGTCCCGGTCCGCGGCAGGCCCGTCACGAGCAGTGGCCGTCGGATCTGCTCGTCGAGGATCTCGGGGTGGCGCTGGATGCTCTCTTCGATCCTCAAACGGTTCTCGGCCAGCTCGACCAGTCGGTCCCGCATGATCAGCCGGCCTATCGTGTTGAGTTGGGCGTCCTCGCGGCAGGATTGGATCAGGCGTCGCAGCGGCTCGCGGAAGGTCTCGTCGCCGAAGTCGCTCAGCTTCGTGCGTCGCCGGGCGGTGGCGAGGATCGACGCCTCCGTCAGCCGATCTGCGTAGAGGCCCAATCCCCGAAACATGCTGCCGATCGAATTGACGACGCGAACAGGCAGCGGGCGATGCGGACGCTCGAAGGTTCGCTGAGGATTAGGCGTCATGGTCACCGCACGTCAGGTCCATCAGGCAGGATCGCTCCTCTCCGCCGATGTTCGAAGGGGTGCCCCGGTCCGCCCGGGGTTCCGCCGCGTCGCGTTCGCGCCACGCGCGTCCGACCGGTACGTCAGCTAGTGGCGGACACGGACGTTGACGAAGGGGGCGTCGACGTGGACCGCATCGTCTCCGACGTCGACGGCCGTGCCGGGCGCGCGGACGTTCACGTCGCCTTCGCGCGGCTCGTAGGCGGTTCGTTTCTCGTGCGATTGGCAGCCGGTCGCCCACACTAGCGCTGCAAACAACGTGCAGAAGACGGCCATTACCAGCCTTCCCTTGATCCCGCGAATCATCGTCGACCTCCATCACGATCGCCCCGAGACACGGCCCCGGG
>CAZKCX010000881.1:0-2210 GCA_964550865.1 uncultured Planctomycetales bacterium | reverse complement strand
TCTTGACGTACTCCCGGCCCGGCATGACCCGCTCGAAGCTGTGCGCCAGCAGCGGTGAACCCTCCAACCCGCGCTGGACGAACGCTTTCTTCATGATCGGGTACGCCACGAATTCCGTCGTGCCGGGTGCCACGGTGGTCTCGATCAGCACGAGGCAATCCTCGCGGATCTTCTCCCCGATCGTCTTCATGGTGGCCTCGAGGGCCGTCATCTCGACCTCGCCGTTGCGAAGGTCACCGAGGTCATGCTTGGTGTAGTCGCACTGGATGTCGACGATGACGCAATCGGCCAAGCTGAGGCAATCGTTGTTGAAGGTGGCCACCAGCGTCTTCTTGTCCTCGACGCAGCGCCGGATCATGGGCTCGACTTCGGGGTCCTCGGCCGTGACGGGCGACTCGCCCCGATTCAGCAAGGGGATCTTCCAGTAGCTGCGAGTGCTGGGCCTCTGGCAGCCGATGACGAACTTGGTGGGCTTGCCGGACTCGTCCTCGGTATCGGCCACGATCGCGGCCATGACGGCGCCGACGAAGCCGACGCCCATGACGACGACGATCTCCTTGCCCTCCGCCCGCGCCTGGTCCACGAGGCCTTTGATCCGCTCCAACTCGGCGTCGTAGTCGGGCTTCTCGGGGATCGGGAATTGCTCTCCCGCCGGGCTGACTGAGTACTCAGGCATCGGATACCTCCGCAAATGCGCATCCCGTTCCGCCTCCGTTCGGATGCCTCCGAAGACGTGCGGATGCTATGGTGAATGGCTAGGGGTGTCAACGTCGCCCGAGGACATCGGGCCGAGCGCATCTTGCCCGGCTCGCCTTGCGAACAGACCAGGAACGAAACACCCTCGACGGGTGCCGAGGGTGCGTGGTTGCTTCTTGAATGCAGAGAGGCCGTCTTGCCGTCCGCTGACGAAGGCCGACGGAGGACGCTGGGCTATTCCTCGGTCTTGGCGAAGCCGGGGAACTGATCCTCCTCGGACCATTCTTGGATGATGATCTTCGGCTTGACGAGAATGAGCAGCGTCTGCTCGTCCTTGACGAGGGAGCGGTTGCTGAACGCCCGCTTCAACACGGGGATCTTGTTCAGCACCGGTACGCCGGCCTCGACTTCGGTCTCGCCTCCGAGCTTGAGCCCGCCCAAGAGCAGCGTGCCGCCGTTGGGCACCGTCGCGGTGGTGCTCACCGACGTCATGCGGATCTCAGGCAGGATCACGTTGCCGATCCCGAGCAGCCCCGCATCAAACCCGCCCTGCTGCACGCCGAACTGCCGCAGCGAGAGGATCTCTTGGACAATCGGCTGGAGCACCAGGGTTACGTAGCGCCGATCCGGCGAGACGGTTGCCTGTACCAGGAGCTGACGGCCCTGGCTGACCGTCTCCACCACGGGCGTGTACCCGATCGCGCCGACGCCGCCGTCGGTTCCGCCCGATGCGACGGCCTCCAGGCTGGCCACATACGCCTGATCCTCCGTGATGGAGATCGAGCCGTATCGACCGTTGGGCACGACGATCCGCGGCGACTGCAGGAAGCTGCTACGCCGATCCGCCTGGGTCGCCCGGATGAGGAAGTCCACTTGGATGTTGTCCAGAAAACTCCCCGCGATGGAGATCGCGTCCCCGACGGCGCCACCGAGACTACCGGGCACCGGCGTCTGCTGCGGCGCCGCAATCGGCAGGTGGTCTTGTCCCATGCTGATCGGCGTCCACTGGCTCGAATGCGGCCCCGGCGTCCCCGTGCGCGGTACGTAACCGGCGTTCCGGTAGGGCTGATCGGGAACCGACGAGTTCATCGGGTTCGGACCGGCTACGGTCGGCGCCGTGCCCAAACGCGAGAACTGCCGGGGAACCAAGACCAGGCTGCCCGTCGCCGGATCCACCCATCGTTGGCCGTTCGTGGTCGCGTAGTCGTAGCCCGCGTTGCCGGCGTTGAGGATCACGTCCAGGTCCAGACCGATCTCCTCGAGGAAGTTATTGCTGACGGTGATGAAGATGGCCTCCACGGCCACCTGGAGCTTGGCCTCCTTTCGAAGGTCGTCCAGGAGTTCCTTGATCTGCTGATGGACCTTCGGCGTATTGTAGATCAAGAGGCGACCCTGGAAGGGCCAGATCTTGCCGCTGCCCTCGATCTCAATAAATGCATCTATTCTGTTATTGCTAAACTTCCTGAAAGTAAATTCCTTGAGGTTCAAATCAACTTTTCCATCATCTAAAATAA
>CAZKCX010000880.1:0-2230 GCA_964550865.1 uncultured Planctomycetales bacterium | reverse complement strand
CGGTGATTACCTGCTGATTATTTATCACGAGACGGGCCACGATCGCGAGATCGTCGGCGCGGACAGCACATCGCTCTTCCTCCGCTTCAATCCGAAGACCAAGATCTGGACCGAGACGAACCGCATCAAATCGCGGATCGGCAACATCCAGCCGGCAGTCGCTAAGGTCACCGATGACTACCTGGTCTGCTATTGCCGACGGGGCGGCGGGTACGGCCCGACCAAGGACGGCTGGCTCGTGCGGGCCGAGTCCCGCGACGGCGGGAAGACGTGGAGCATGGGCAAGGAGACGGAGTTCCCGAACCCGAACTCGGCCGTGGACTTCATCTGTCTCGCCAACGGACACCTGTTGCTCGTCTATAACGACAGCATGGACGATCGCACGCCGCTGACGGTGGCGATCTCGACCGACGGCGACAAGACGTATCCGCACCGCCGCAACATCGTCGAGGGGCCCGGCCCGTACGCTTACCCCGTCGCGATCCAGACGAAGGACGGCAAGATCCACGTGATCCACACCACGAAGGACCGCACGACGATCATGCACGCGGAGTTCGAGGAAAGCGCCATCCTGCGGGGAAAGTGAGGAATCGCCGGCAGCGCGGCGTGAAGCGTCCAACCACCTCTTTCAGAGCCGGCCTGGTCGCTGTTCTCCAGACGCTTCGATTCGTCGTCTCGACTTGTCACGGGTCCCTGTCGTACTGAACCCCGAACCCTGCTGTTGTTCCCCCAGACCGTAGACCCGGCCGGTCCTCTCCCGTCGACTTGCGTCGTTTCCGGGACCACCATGGACGGAGGACGACGTCTATTTCGCCGGCACAAGCTTGATCCACTTGAGGTTCATCACCGCCTCGCCGGCCTTGTTCTTCGGCTTGACGCTCAGCGACGCCTTGGGCTGGGCATCGAGACGGATCGAGCCGAGCTTGACCGTCTGGTACTTGTCCCACGCCCCCGTCGGCCTGGCGATCTTCGCCTCCAGCTTCGCGTCGCCGACGCCCACGACGAACGCGCTGCCTTCGCTACCGTTCGGGCAGGCGTAGCGAATGCTCACGTCGTACTGTCCCTCGGCGACCCCGCCCAGCTCCCACGACGCCCACGCCTTCGGATCGGTCCAGTAGCCGAGGTTGCCGCCTTCGACCTTCGGCTTCTCGAATTTCAGGTGCTTGCCGTGCGTGACGGCGTCGCGGGCGTGCAGGAAGAACGAGCCGTTCTCCGACGGATAGATGGCCGTGTCCACCTCCGGCTCGCCCTCGATCCGGAGCGCGACGACCGTCGCGTGCGGATCGGGATGAAAGCCCTTCACGTCGATCGTCACGCCCTTCTTCTCGCTGCATGTGACCTTCAGCGGTGTTCGCTTCGGATCGGCGAGCAGTCGCGCCCCGACGACCTTCGCCCGTAGGCTGGGGACTTCGAGCGTGCCGTCGTCGGGCCATTCGAAGACGTGCAGGTAGAGCATCGAGCCCTTTCGCGTCGCGCGGCCCCAGGCGGGAGGCCTGCGGAACGGACCGGCCGTCGTTGCGTAGATGGCCTCGCCGTTGACGTCGAGCCATTTGCCGATGGCGATGAGTCGATCCTGCATGACGACGGGGATGCGTCCGTCGGCCGTCGGGCCGATATCGAGGAGCAGGTTCCCGCCGTTGGCGGCGATCTCGATGAGCATGCGGACGCACTCGGTCCGGCTCGAGTAGTCGAAGATGTTCTCGTTGCGGTTGTAGCCGAACGAGTGCCCGATCCCGCGGCATTCCTCCCACGGGTGCCACTCGCCGCCCGGTCCTCCGGTCCCGGCGTATTCGGTGGTGTAGTAATCCCCGCACTTGTGCCGCATGCCCTTGCCCCAGCGATCGTCGACGACGACCTCGTCGGGGTTGGGGCCTTTATTGAAGAGCCAGGCGAGGAACTCGGGGCTCTTCCACGTCTGGTACGGATGGTCCCACTCGCCGTCGGAGAAGATCAGCGCCGGTTTGTAGTTCTTCACGAGGTCCTTGAGCTGCGGCATCATATGCTCGTCGACGTAGCGATGGACGTCCTTGCGGTAGACGGGGTGATACCACTCGTAGAGCGAGTAGTAGTAGCCCATCTTGAGGCCCTTCGCGCGGACCGCCCGCGCGAGGTCGCCGCAGAGATCGCGCTTGGGCCCGGTCTCGACGCTGTTCCAGTTCGGTGCGTCGGGCGCGGGCCAGAGACAGTAGCCGTCGTGGTGCTTACTCGTGAGCACGACGTACCGCGCCCC
>CAZKCX010000879.1:0-2247 GCA_964550865.1 uncultured Planctomycetales bacterium | reverse complement strand
TCAGAGGTGGGGAACACGAACTGGCAGCCAATTCGCGTCCCCCACGGCTAAAGCCATGGGCCACCCACCCATCAGTTGACGAGCGACAGAGCACTACGTCCTTGAGAAGACAGAGGGCAAGTCACTGGAAGACTACACAACCGACGACCTCTTGCGCCCGGCCGTGGAACGGCATTTTGAAATCATCGGGGAAGCCCTTAACCGGCTAGCGAAACTCGACCCCGATACGGCAGGAAGGATCACGGATGCAGCGCAAATCATCGCGTTCCGCAATGTCTTGATCCACGGATACGACGCCATTGACGACAGTCGCGTTTGGGACGCCTTCAGCAGAGCCTTCCAGCGCTGCATAGCCAAGTCACCACACTGTTGGATCAAGCACCTGAATGATCGCCCCGACAGCTGATGGGCGGGAAACACGAGGTTGGCCCGTGAGGCCGGGGCCTGAGCCATGGTGCTTTCGCCGCCTTACGCGAGCAGTTCCGGAAGCTCCGATCGGTGGACCACCTTCCCGTGCTCGGCGGAGTGATAGGCCGCGCGGACCCACGCCAAGGCCAATCGGGCGTCCTCGGCCGAGGCCGCCCAGGCACTCTTGCACGGACAAGGCAGCGTCGTCTCGCCGCGGACGCGGTCGATGAAGTGGCGCATCTGTCGGAAGTACAGCGTGTGCCGAGGCCCCTGCGGCAACCGATGGCGCGACCAGAGATCCGCCAAGATGTTCCTGCGCCGATAGACTTCGAGCCGCATGGGCTTGCGCCGGTACTCCTGGATGGCCTCGAAGCGGATCCGGCCGAGCCGGCCGTAGATCTCGCCCTTCTCCCGCCCGGACGGACGGCCGACGGCGTGGCAGCTCTTGGCGAGCTGCACCACCGTTCCGTCGGCGAGCGTCAGCAGGCAGACGGACATGTCCTCGTGGGCGCGGTTGTCGACGAGCTTGCGGGTCTGGCAGGAAACGGACTCGATGTCGGCCAACATCCAGCGGAGCAGATCGAAGTAGTGCGGCCCGTGGTCGTACAGGTCGCCCCCGCCGCTGGCGGGATCCTCCAGCCGCCACGTGCCGTATTTCTTTCGCAGATCCAGCCCCCATGCCCGTAAGCGATCGAGCATCCATCCGACGAAGCCCGCGTGCAGATCGGGCATGTAGTAATGCCAACGCAGGTCGACCTGATGGATCGGGCCGATGAGGCCGTCGCGAAGCCACCTGCGGAGAATCGCAAAGCCCGTTTCAAAGCGCTTGCTGTGTCCGATCTGCAGCAAGGCGCCGCTACGGTCACGCGCGGTGATGATGCGATCGCATTCTTCCAGCGTGACGGCCAGCGGCTTCTCGCAGAGGATGGCGGGCACGTGCTCGGCGCAGAGGTCGACCATCTCGGCGTGCAAGGCCGGTGGCGTGGCGATGACCACGGCATCCAGCGTCTCGGCCGCAAGCATATCCTCCAGGCGCGGGTAGGTCCGGGCTACGGCGAAACGCTTGGCGAATCGCCTGCGGTTGGCTTCGTCCGGATCGCAACAGGCGGCGAGGACCGCACGTCGATCGGCGCGGATCGCGGGGGCATGGCCGACGCGACTGACCTGTCCGCAACCCACGATGCCAATCCGCAGGGGCAAGCTCATGTGTGACTCGGCCCATCGAAAGCCTGGGGAGCAAGAGCGACCGGCACTTCTCAGGAAGCATATCCGGTTGCTCGCGGGTTGCAATCGAAAACCGCGCCCGCCCCGCCGAAGACACGACGGTGTCCTTCGGCTCGCGAAGCGCGTTCGCTACGGGTAAAATGCCGACCGGAAGATCGAGAGACGCCAGCATGGACGATCGCCCCCCGGAATCGACACCACCCCCTGAACCGCCCCCGGAGTTCCGTCGGACCTACGTCCGCGAGCCCCGGCGTCCATACCCGCCCCGCGTAGCGCCGGTCGGAGCTCGACCGTTGTGGATGCGGCTTGTGCGCATTCTCGTCGTCGGCACCTTGCTCGTCCTCATTGCCCTGCTCCTTCAACGCTCTCGCGACGGCGGACCGATCCACTTCGGCGACGCCAAGCCCCGAGCGATCACCCCGCGGGCCGACCTGACCCAAGAGGAGCAGACGACCATCGAGCTGTTTCGCACGGCCTCCCCCGCCGTGGTCTACGTCCAGCGGATCGAGCGCCAGCGGGACCTGCTGAATCTCAATGTCTTCGAGATCGAGGAGGGCACGGGCTCGGGCTTCGTCTGGAACGAGCGGGGACACGTGGTCACGAACTACCACGTGG
>CAZKCX010000878.1:0-2257 GCA_964550865.1 uncultured Planctomycetales bacterium | reverse complement strand
CCGCGAACGTCCCCACGAGCAGGAGCGGAAGCAAACCGAGGTAGAGCGGTAGGGCTTGCCCGTCGACCAGGCCGGCCACGACCGGCAACAGCGGGATGGACGCCACGATGCCGGCGCGGATGATGTCGGCGGCGATCATGATGTACTTGCGCGGCACGCGGTCGGCCACCACGCCCGCCAGCGGACCCAACACGAAAAAGGGCATGAAGAACACAAACGTCATCGCCGCGGTGATGCGCGTCTGCTCTTGCCCCTTCTCCACGGCCATGAGGACCATCAGGCCCAGCTCGCTCAGGTGGTCGCCGAACGCGCTGATCCCATAGGCCGCCCACAGGAAGAGGAAGTTCCGGTTCTTTCGCAATCGCGAGGGGAAGGCGGCCACCGAGTTGTTGCCGGCTTGGCTCAATTCTGTCGTCCCACAAGCGCCGGGGCTGCGCGGCATCGGACGGCGCTGGAATCCGCGGTATGGTACGGCTCCCCGAGCGCCGCCGCAATGCCGGCCTCGCCCCTGTGCGTTGTCCACGCTTCGGGCAGACAGCCGCAATCGCGCGCCGACAGGCGCTGCGCGACCGGGCGATCGGCGGCGAATCCGAATCCCCGCGCATTGATCCGGGAAGCGACACCGGCTACTGTCCGGGTTCGTTCGTGTGCATCGGCGTTTGGAAAGGGACCCATGTTCGAGAACCCGGTCAAGCAGAGGCTGCTGGAGGGCAAGGCGTGTCTGGGCACGTGGACGTTGTTCGGCAGCACGATCGCCGCGGAGATGCTTGCGAGCTACGGCTTCGAGTTCGTCGTCGTGGACCTGGAGCACTTCCCGATCGGCGTCGAGACGGCCGTCCACCAGTACCAGGCAATCACCGCCGGCGGCTCGGTCCCGATCGCCCGATTAGCCAAGGGTGAGCACGTTCACATCAAGCGTGCACTGGACGGCGGGGCGATGGGCATCATCGTGCCGTTGATCGAGACGGCCGACGACGCGCGGTGCGTCGTGGATTCCAGCCGTTTCCCGCCCGCCGGTCGGCGGCCTTACGGCGCCGGACGGATCGTCGTGCACGGCGTCGAGTACCTCTCGCGGGCGAACGACGAGATCCTCGTCATGCTCCAGATCGAGCGGCGGGAGGCCGTCGACAATCTGGACGAGATCCTGGCGGTCGAGGGCTACGACGGCTGCTTCATCGGACCGACCGATCTGGCCCTCTCGCTGGGCATGCCGACCCCGCTCCAGGGAGGCTGTCAGGAGTTGGAGGACCTGGTCTCCGACCTGGCGAGACGGATCCTCGCCGCCGGCAAGCTCCTCGGGACGGTCACGCAATCGCCGGAGGTCTGGCGGCAACGGGTCGAGCAGGGCTTCCAACTGGTGAGCCTGCTGGGCGACCTGGGCTACATGCGCTCCGGGATGCAGGCCGCGCTGCGGGATCTTGAATCGCACGGGCATTGGCCAAGGACCGGAAAGGGATAGTGCGAGGGCTCGTTGAGGCCTCCCTGCCTCTTCGAAAGCGAGAGCGCGCATGGCCACGTCGCGACCTCCCAACCTCCTCTTCCTGTTCACGGACGAGCAGCGTCCGGACACGATGGCGTGCTACGGCAACTGTGTGATCCGGACGCCGACCCTGAATGCCTTGGCCCGAGAAAGCCTCGTCTTCGAGAACGCCTACGTCAGCCAGCCCGTCTGCACGCCCAGCCGCTCGACGATCATGACGGGCTTGTGGCCGCACACGACCGGCTGCACCGCCAACAACATCCCCCTGAAGCCCGATGCGCGGTCGATCGGCGAGATGGTCTCCGGCGAGTACGTGCGGGGCTATTACGGCAAGTGGCACCTGGGCGACGAGGTCATTCCGCAGCACGGCTTCGACCGATGGCTGAGCATCGAGGACATGTACCGACCGTACTACCGCGAGGATCGATACCTCGATCGCCTCAGCGACTACCACAATTTCCTCGTCGACGGCGGCTACGCACCGGATGCCCGCTCGCAAGGGGCGCGTGTCTTCAGCCGGCGCTTCGCGGCGAAGCTGCCCGAACCGTACACCAAGGCGAACTTCGTCGCGCGGCGGGCGTGTCGGTTCCTGCGGGAGAACCGTGATCGGCCCTTCATGCTGTTCGTGAATTTCCTCGAGCCGCACATGCCCTTTACGAGCCCGTTCGACGATCTCCACGCGCGGGACGACCTGGCGACCGGCCCGCATTTCCTTCAAACGCCTGAGCAGTCGGTTTCTTTGTTGAATCAGATGTTGGCCGAGTCCTACGGACACCG
>CAZKCX010000877.1:0-2270 GCA_964550865.1 uncultured Planctomycetales bacterium | reverse complement strand
ACCAACACTCGTTCCAGCAGTTTCATGAAGGGCTCCTGGGGCTTTCCCCGACGCTTTCCGCGGAGGACTCGCTGTAGCCTTACAGCCTTCCTCCGACTAATGCGAAAGGTAGAGAGGCCGTTCCGCGTTCCGGATCGTGTGCAGCGTCGTGTCGCCGAGAATCTTCAGCAGCCAGAGCTTCTGGCCGCTGATCGAGAGAACGATCAGGTCAGCATTCCACTCCTCGGCCGCCGGAAGGATCCTTGCCTTGGGGGATTCCGTGCTATCCTCGAGCTCGAGCTCATAACCGTGCGCCCGACAGTACGTTGCCATCTCCTCAAGCATCCGCTTGGCCTGCTCAGGGCTGTCCGCACAGGTGAGAAGTCTGAACGTCATGTCGGGTCAAAGTCGTGACTGAACAAATCGCTTCACGGCGTTCGCCGATTGGACCGAGCCGCTGTAGGTGAGCAGCACGCGCCGAATCTCCCGGTACTGACGCGATACGGCAATACACGGGCTGACACCAGCCCCGACGAGGCGCGCGAGGGTATCTTGCGGATCGAATCCGAGCCCGTAGTCGAAGATGCTCCGGAGGCCAAAGATCATGACATCGTCGTGGTTTGCCAGGTTGGACATGAGCGCGAAGGGTTCGCCCTTCTCATGGATGATCCGGCAACGAAGCCGTTTGTCGTTGCACTGGTCCTGCAGGCTCTCCGTCGCCTCATTGATCTGACGTTGCGTCACCGCGATGCGATGCTCGCGCAGATCGCGGGCCGCTTGCCCGGCTCCGGCCGGTACCGGACCGATGCTGCGAAGCCTTGACTCGTCCACGACCGTCACACCCGTGATCTCGGCCTCGTGATGCTCGGCAAGGCCGACGGCACGTTGGATTGCGACCGGTGTGAAGTCCGTACCTCCTAGACCGAGCAGTATCCGTTTTGTCGACATAGGCAAGCCTCCAGACTGCGTCGAAGGTTACCATGGCCCTACGTTTGATGAAAGCGCTTCGATTTGCCCGCTGAGGTCCACTGCTTGACCATCGCCTGCGAAGCGATCTGCAAACCGTCGCGATGGATTGCGGCGATCCTCCTCCGCCCCGGCGGCCGAGCCCGAGGAGCTGGCCACCGACGCCATCGCCGAGCTGGAGGGCGCCGTCAACGAGCTGACCGAGGTCATCGCGATGCTGGAGAACGGCAGCAACGGCGCACAAGTGGCGAGCACGCAAGGCAGAAACGCGACACCAAGCGACACGGATGTATAATGGCGATAGCGAGCATGCAGTCTGGTGAGACGCAGATGACATGGCAAGAGCGAATCGTACTGGACCCTGAAGTGCTAACCGGCAAGCCTGTCGTCAAGGGCACGCGCCTCGCCGTCGAGTTCATCGTCGGCCTCCTGGCCGAGGGCTGGAGCGAGGCCCAGATCCTGGCCGAATACCCGGGGCTGACCGAGCAGGACATCCGTGCATGTCTGTCCTACGCTCGCGACCACCTGAGCGCCGAACGCGTCTACCCTCTGCCCGCGTGAAACTCGGAAGATAAAGCGGAACACGGTATAATAGCACCATCGAGAACCAGCCCGGGAGCACAACAATGAACGACCGCATCGTCATCGATCCGGCCATCTGTCATGGCAAGCCAGTCGTCCGCGGAACGCGTACGCCCGTGACGGTAATCCTCGGCGCGCTGGCCGCCGGAGACGACTTTCGTCAGATCGAGCAGGACTACGACATCACCGAGGACGACATCCGGGCGTGCCTGTCGTTCGCGTGTGACGAGCTGAACCAGCAAACCTATCACCCACTACCGGCCTGAGCCCCATGCTGCGGTTCCTTCTCGACGCCAGCCTGCCGAGAGCGTCTCGCGATCTCATCCGGTCGCTCGGTCACGATGCCATCGACGTTCGCGACGTCCATCTCGGCTCAGCGCCCGACACGGATGTCGCCGCGTATGCCCAAGCGAACCGCTTGTGCCTGATCACACGCGACAAGGACTTCGGCCACCTCCAAGGCTATCCGCCGGAACAGTACGCTGGTATCGTCGTTCTCCGCGCTCCCGAGCGCGCGGGTCGCGCCTTTGTGCTCGATATGCTGGGGCAGTTCCTCCGTCAGACGGATGTCCTCAAGCGCCTCGCGGGGAGATTGGCTATTGTCGAGCCCGGGCAGATACGGCTCCGTCCAGCATGACGCCGTTCCGGCCACCCACCCCCGCCGACCACGCCCGTTGCTCAATTCGGACAACTGAGTCTCTAGCTAACTCCGGTTACTAGCTCCTTGCGGGTCATGGCTTTTC
>CAZKCX010000876.1:0-2275 GCA_964550865.1 uncultured Planctomycetales bacterium | reverse complement strand
AATCGGCCTACTACCGAGAGTACCGGTTCGCCGACTTCTGGGTCGACGTCAAGAAGATGCCGCTGACCGAGGTGGACCGAATCGCGCGGCTCGACGGGGTGGCATCGTTGGAGCCGCGGATCAGCTTCGATGTGATCCTCGACGTCCCCGGCGTGGTTCGGCCACTCGTGGGGCGGCTGCTCTCCGCTCCGGAACGTGGCTTCGAGCGGACGATCAACGGCATTTGCCTGGTTCGCGGGTCGGGGTTCTCGAGCGACCGGGACGAAGAGGTCATCCTCAGCGAGGAGTTCGCACAAGCCCACGGTCTCAACCCCGGAGACCGCGTGCAGGTCATCCTGAATCGCAAGCGCCAAGAGTTCGTCATCGTCGGCACGGCCATCAGCCCCGAATACGTCTATATGGTTCAGGGTGTCGGGGACCTCATGCCGGATCCCGAGCATTTCAGCGTACTTTATCTCAAGGAGGACTATGCGCGCGACGTCCTGGACTTCCAGGATGCCTGCAACCAGGTGGTCGGGCGCATGGTGCCCGGCGCGCTCGACGACGTCGAAATCTTGCTCGACAAGATCGATCGCATGCTCGAGCCGTACGGCGTCTTCGCGACGACGCCTCGAAGACGTCAGGCCTCCAACCGGTTCCTCTCCGACGAGATCGAGGGGCTCGGAAAGACCGCGGCGATCATGCCCACGATCTTCCTCTTGGTCGCCGCGCTCGTGCTCAACATCGTGATGACCCGCTTCGCCGAACGGCAGCGAACGATCGTCGGCACGCTCAAGGCTATGGGGTACACGAATCGCGCGATTCTCCTGCACTTCCTCGGCTTCGGTATCGTCGTGGGTATCGGGGGCGGGATCGCGGGCGACGCGCTCGGTGTCCTGGTGACCGAGGGGATGGTGGTCCTCTACAAGGGCTTCTTCCAGTTCCCGCGCTACGTGCAGGATTTCTATCCGGACCTGATGCTGCTGGGCGTGCTGATCAGCATCGCGTTCGCCGTGGGCGGGGTCGTCAAAGGGGCTCTGACCGCGCTGCGTCTCGAGCCGGCCGAGGCGATGCGACAGAAGCCTCCCGCCCTGGGCGGGGCGATCTTGCTCGAACGCATCACGTTCCTCTGGCGCCGATTCGGCTTCCGGACCCACATTGCGTTGCGGAGCCTCTTCCGCAATCCGATCCGGTCGACGACCGGCGTGGTGTGCTCGGCCCTGGCCACGTCGATCGTTCTGGTCTCGCTGATGATGTGGGACTCGATGAAGTTCCTCGTGGTGCATCAGTTCGAGCGGGTGCTTCACAGTGATGTCGACATCGGCATGCGCGACGCGCGTTCGATGACGGCCCTGTATGAGGCACGGAGCCTGCCGGGCGTGGACTACACCGAGCCGGCGCTGGGGGTGACGGTTGATCTTCGTCACGGGCGTCGCAGCCGTCGGATGAGCATCATGGGCCTACCGGACGGACACCGGCTGCTCACGCCCATCGCGACGGACGGCTCGCGGATCGAGATTCCCCCGGAAGGCTTGGTCATGACCAACTCGCTGTCGGACATCCTCGGGATGCGGATCGGGGATAGCGTGGACGTGACACCCGTGCGTGGTCGGCGACGCACGCGACAGGCGTGGTTGGCCGCCACCGTCGATAGCTACTTCGGCGTGGCGTGCTACGCGGATCAACGGTACCTCAGTGGCCTGGTCGGCGAGGCGGCCGCCGTCAACTCCGTGCAGTGTCTGGTGAATCCCGCGCATAGGCAGGACCTCTTTCGTGCGATCAAGGACATCCCGAACGCCCAGTGGCTCAGCGTCCGGGCCGACGCCAAGGCGAATATCGAGAGCACCTTCGTCGAGAGCATGCTCTCGATGGTGGGTATCATGGTCGTCTTCGCCGGGGTCGTGTCCTTCGGCAGCATGCTCAATCAGTCGCTGGTGGAAATGAGCGACCGCATCCGGGAGATCTCGACCTTTCGGGTGCTAGGCTACCATCCCGGACAGGTCGCCAGCATCTTCCTCAGGCAGAACATGATCATCTTCCTGGTGGGACTGGTCGGATCGCTGCCGCTGGCGTATGGGATGATGTCTGCCATCGCCACCGCCTACGACGCGGAGCTGTTCCGCATGCCCGTGATCATCCATACGGACACGGTGCTGTACACGGGGGTCATTGCGCTGGTCTTCGTGCTGATCGTGCAGGTGTTCGTTTATCGGCACATCCGCGGGCTCGACTGGCTGGAGGGCGTACAGATCAAGGAATAGGACGGCCGCTCGTGAGGAAGTCATGGATCATCGCT
>CAZKCX010000875.1:0-2276 GCA_964550865.1 uncultured Planctomycetales bacterium | reverse complement strand
AGGCCTTCGTGGGCGGACGTTGATCGTCGTGATCAGTGACCACGGCGAGGCCCTCGGCGAGCACAAGGAGAAGACGCACGGCATCCTGATCTATGACGCGACCATGCACGTGGTCCTGCTCTTGGATGCCCAGGGGGCGCTGCCCGCCGGAGCGGTGGTGCGCCACCAGGTCGGCCTCGTCGATGTCGCCCCTACCGTGCTGGATCTCTTGGGCCTTCCGCCGGGCGGGACCGAACCGGACGGCGTCAGCCTTCTGCGGAGCCGCGCGGGCGATCGCCAAGACGTCTACATCGAGTCCCTCTTGCCGAAGGTCCAGTACGGTTGGGCGCCGCTGCTGGGCGTTCGGCGGTCCGGCGTGAAGTTCATCTCGGCGCCCCGGCCCGAGCTTTACGACCTGGCGAGCGATCCGAATGAACATGCGAACGTGATCGCGGAGCGACGGCCCCTCGCCGACGAGTTGCACGAGAGGCTCCGCGCATTCGTCGGGGGGGATCCGGAGGCGGCGGCTGCCGTCCGCGGCAACTTGCGAATGGACGACGAATCCCGCAAGCGTCTCGAGGGACTGGGCTATGTCTTCGCCACGGGCTCGGCGCCTGCGGGCTCCGAACGGCTGCCCGATCCCAAGGACATGATGGACTCTTGGATGGAGCTGCAACGGGCCCAGACATTCGCCGATCAGGGCGCCCACGCCAAGGCCTTGCCGATCTACGAGGCCGTCGTGAAGGCCCAGCCGCGGAACTGGCGGGCGTGGCAGCTCCTCGGCGAGACCTATGCCGCCCTGAGCCGTCACGAGGACGCCCTGGCCGCCTACCGGAAAGGCTATGCAGGCTGTCCCAAGCCGGAAGTGGCGGTCAAGATCGGCGAGACGCTTCTGGCCTTGGGCAAGACGGCCGAGGCAGAGAGCCACTTCCGCGACATCCTGGCGGATGAGCCGGAGTCGTACGGGGGGCTCTTCGGGCTCGGCTCGGTCCTGGTTCGAGAGGGCAAGCCGCAGGAAGGGTTGACGCTCTTCCGTCGTTGCCTGGAGGTCAGCCGCGGAGGGACGTCCTCGGCACACTTCAACATCGGCGTGATTCATTACGCCGCGAAGCGGCTGGAGGAGGCGCGGGCGGCCTTCGAGCGGGCACTGGAAGACGACCCGAGCAACCCCCGTCCCGCCCGGGCGCTCGCGGAGCTGATGCGACGGGAGGGCAACGTCGACCAGGCCGTCGAACTCTTGGAAAAGACCATCTCACTCCAACCGGACGCCAAGGCCCTCTTGGCCCTGGGGGAGATGCGCTACCAACAAGGCCAAGCGCAACGGGCCTTCGAAGACATGCGCCGTGCTCTGGAGTTGGACCCTCAACTCGTGGCCGCGCACTACAAGGTCTCAAAGATCTGCCTGAAGCTCGATCGAATCGACGAAGCCCTGCACCACTTGCGTACGTTCGTCCAAGCGCAACCGTCCAGCGCGCAGGCGAGGCTGGAGCTCGGCGTGCTGCTCGGAAATCAGGGGGAACTCGAGGAGGCCGAAGCCCAGCTACGCAAGGTCATTGCCCTCTCCCCCGAGCACGCCACGGGACACTTCAACCTCGGCGTGCTCTTGGGCAGGAAGGAACAGATCGACGAGGCCATGCAGGCGTTTCGCCGGACGATCGAATTCGATCCCAAGCATGCGTTGGGCCATACGGCCCTCGGAGAATGCCTCCTCGCGAAGGGGAGACCCGACGAGGCCAAACGCCACTTCCGGCGCGCCCTCGAGCTGGCCCCCACCTTGGAGTCGGCGAAGAAGGGCTTGCAGCGCTGCTCCACCATGCCGGCCACGACGCGGAGCACCACGACGGGCTCAGCCGGCCAATGACCCCACATAGTCCCAGATGGCCATTCCCCCGAACCCGGTGAGGGCGGTCCCCGCCAGGAGATTCAGCACGATCCACGCGCGGGACATCCGCAGGCCGGTGGGCAAGACCGCGCGATCGGCCCAGATCATCGCGAAGCACCAGATCCCGCAGGTGGTCGTACCGATGAGGGCGGCCGGCGCGACGATCTTCAGCGGCTCCTGCACCGTCCACATCAGGAGCAACCCGCCCAACCCGGCATACAAACACACGGGCAAGCGGAGGCGCTGGTACCGCGTCCGGCGAACGCGTCGGAAAAGCGGGCGGAAGCACTCGTAGGCGGTGCGGCTGTAGATCTCGAACGCGCCGTAGATCGTCCCCCAAAAGGCCATCAGGATGCCCGCCTGGTAGACGTACTTGAGTGGCGTGGCGATCTGGGTCAGAAACGACACCTGTGGC
>CAZKCX010000874.1:0-2279 GCA_964550865.1 uncultured Planctomycetales bacterium | reverse complement strand
CACCGCGCGTCCGGGCGACCGGCGCGGCACGGCAAACCCCACCGCCAGCAAGCCCGCATAGGCAGCGAACCCGCTTCGCGCGGGTCCGGATTGGCCCGATCCGGCGGAGCTGCGGGTAGGGTGCTTGAGCCACCGGGCAACCGGTTGGCCTAGATGAATGGTCACCGCCCGTGGCGGGCGTTTCGCTCGTCGCGCGTCACAGAATTCGGCTTATGCGGCCACTCCACCGTCTTTGCACATGAGGTGAGGAGGGTACGGTCCGATCGGCAGTTCGAGCGCCCACCCCATTGAGAGCCGCTCGCGGTGAGATGTTGCGGAACCGTTCCTCGTCATTCAGAGCCGCTTGACGTGAGCTTCTGTCGAACCGCCTGCGGTGGGCTTCTGTCGAGCCGGCTTGGCTCCCGCGGCGTAGCCGGTTGGCGAAGCCGGGCCCTCAGGCCGGTCAGCGGTTCCCCGTATTCAGAGCCGGCCTGTCCTCAGGCCGGTCGAGGACAGACTACAGGCTTCAGGCTACAGGCTTCGGACCCGAGGCTTCAGGCGTCAGGCCTCAACCTCTATACGCGCAAATTCGTGTTCCCCACCGCTCCCTCGATCAAGCTCCCTTCGGGTCTGAGTCTCCCTTGGATCTACGCCTCAGGGTCGAAGACGGGACAAGTGAAGCGGTGGGCCACCCGTCTAGCCGTTCCCCAGACCCTAGCTTGCCACGGCGAAGCGCAGCGAAGCCGGGACCCGTAGACCCTGGACCCTGCGGTTCTTTCGTACGCTTGCTTCCTTGCGCCGTTGGAGCGAGAGCGGCGTCAAGGCCGCTGCCCTATCCCGTCTTTCGGTAGCGCCACTGGTCCAGCGCGACGGCCGCGACGACAATCGCGCCGGCGATGACCTTCTGCCAGTGCTGTTCGATGCCGACGAGATTGCAGCCGTTGGCCAGGAAGCTCATCAGCAGTGCCCCGATGACGCAACCGCCGACGGTCCCCACACCGCCGCTGAGCGATCCGCCCCCGATGACGACGGCCGCGATGACCGTCAGCTCCTCCCCGATGCCCTCCGTAGCCACGCCGCTGCTCAGCTTGGCCGCCAGGATCATCCCGCTCAGTCCCGCCAGCGCGCCGCAGATCGTGTAGAGCGTGATCAGCACGTAGGGAATACGAACGCCCGAGAGCCGGGCCGCTTCGGCGTTCGAGCCGATCGCATACGTGTATCGCCCGAGCCGCGTCCGGCGCATGATGTACGTAAAGGCAAGCACGATCACGACCATCAGGACGACGGGCACGGGGATGGGAAACTGCAGGCCCGCGAAATGGACCACCCCGAGGTCGTCATAGAGCCACTTCCACCCCTCGTTCGGGACGTACTGTGCCTGTCCTCCGTGCGTCACCGCTTCGCCGAGGCCGCGGACCGCCCACAACATGCCGAGCGTCGCGATGAACGGCGGGACGCGCAAGATGGTGATCATCAATCCGCTGACCACTCCGCACGCCGCGCCGGCCGCGATCCCCATCGGGACCGCAATGGGCACGGGAACACCGGACTTGACGGCCAGCGCGCCCACCACACCGCTAAAGGCGAAGATGCTGCCGACGGACAGATCGATGCCGCCGCTGACGATCACCATCGTCATGCCGACGGCCGTAATGATGACGTAGCTGCTGCGCTTGATCACGATCGTGAAGTTGTCCACGGTCAGGAACGTATCCGGCCGCGCGGCGGACAACCCGCCGATCAGCAGAATCAGTCCCGCGTACGGCAATCCCGCCTTGAGGAGCCGATACGTGCGCTGCTGGCCCACGCTGAGACTCGGCTGTTCGGCGGCCTGCGGCGATGATTCTGGCGCGGATTCGGTCATGCCGCCGTCTCCTCCCGATCGCTCCCCACCGAAGCCAGGTGGAGGATCCTCTCTTGCGTCAGGCCCTCGATCGGCAGGTTACCGACCAGCCGGCCTCGGTAGAACACCAACACCCGATCGGCCATGCCGAGAATCTCCGGAAGATAGCTCGAGACCATGAGCACGCCCTTGCCCTCGGATGCCGACGTGCTGATGATGCGAAAGATCTCGGCCTTGGCGCCGACGTCGACGCCACGGGCCGGTTCGTCCATGATCATGACCGTGCTGTTCGCGGCGAACCACTTGGCCAGAACGACCTTCTGCTGGTTCCCCCCGCTCAGCTCGCCGGCGAGCTGATCCACCGACGACGCGACGATCGACATCTGATCCATCTGCTCCTCGGCCAGCTTTCGCTCGGCGCCGACCTTCACGCCGAGCGGCGTGCTGATCCGTGGCA
>CAZKCX010000873.1:0-2280 GCA_964550865.1 uncultured Planctomycetales bacterium | reverse complement strand
GATTTTCGTCTTCGACGTCGAGGTCGAGGACGGCGCGCCCTGGAACGGTGGGACGCGCTTGCGGACGGCCTCCTGCAGCTCGACGTGCGTCCACGTTCGGTTTCGCAGAAGACAAAGCCCCTGGTCGGTCCTCGTGAGCGGGCGGTTCTGCAGGTCGAAGTACATCTCCCAATCCAGCGGGTACTCCGGCAGGTAGCCGAACAGCGCGTTCTGATGGCGATACGGCTTGAGTACGAGCGGCATCGTGAGCGGCCGCGATGCGGGAGCCCGGCCGGGCCTGACGGTGACCGTCGAATAGGTGGAGAAGACCGGATCGTCCGTCGGCGTCGCGCGGATGTGGCATGGATGCTCCTTGCCCTCGCGCGGGACTGTGTAGCGGAGTGTGACCGGTTTCGCCTCCTTGGGCTTGAGCGTCACACGCTCGGCAGACAGCCTCACGGCCCACGGGTCGGCGGGGAACTCCGTCGCGAGTTGAATCGTCTTGGCCCGGGCCGAGTTGTTGTGGACGCGCAGCTCGATCTTTCCCTTTTCGCCGGGCGCGCCGTAGGCGAGCCGCTTGTAGGGCGTGAGGAGCCATCGATAGGGATGAAACGGGAACCACGACTTCGGATCGGGTGTCCAGTAGGGCAGGTTCGGATAGAGGTCCTTCGCGCCCCAGCGTGTCACGCCGTCGATCTGGATGACGGCGCGCTGTCTGGGCAGGTGGAGTCGCCAGGGGACCGCGTCCCGCTGAACATTCGCCGGAAGGGTCCGCGTCGCGCTGCGATCGTCGCCGACGTCGAGCGTCGCGACCGTGGCGCCGTCGGCGTCGAAGACCTCAAGCTTCTTCACGTCCTTCGGCAGGCCCGCGACCTCGATGTCGAACGCCCCTTGCCGCGGCAGGAAACAGACGTCCCCCGGCTTCTCGGGCTGGGCCAGGACGATCGGCTCTTCGCGTCGTCGGTCGCGATGCCCGCGGGCGGTCTCGATGAGGTAGCGTCGGCAGTTCGTTCGGAAGCCCCAATGGACGTGATCGCCGTAGCGGTCGTGCGAGACGGTGATGTTCAATCCGTAGACGCCCTTGCGCTCGACGCGCGCCGTCAAGCGGGCGTGTTGCCACGGCCCCAGCTTGCCGACGGGCTTGCCGTCGTCACGGAGCGTGACGTCCTTCAGGACGTGTCGGTCCGGGCCGACGAGGATCGCGCGGAGGTCCGTGCGTCTCCGCGTGCGGTTGCGATCGCGCTTGTAGAGATCGATGGTCAGCTCGCCCGGCTCGGCCAGGAAGTACGCCCCGCCCGTCCCGCCGATGGCGAAGGGAACGTCCCGGCTGCTTTCGCCCTGCACATCGCGCTTCTGACGCGTGATCTCCGCCTGGAGCGGGCTCCCACCGAAGCAGACGCCGAGCGCGAGAAGCGCGGCGAGGAGGGGGAAGACGAATCGCAAGGACCAGAGCCGTCGGCAGTGGCTCCTTCCTCCAAAGCAGAAAGCGAATCGTACGCGCAGCCGTCCCGGGTGCATTCGAGCCTCTCCTTCACGGTGAGACGCCGGCGCTGCGACGCCTACCCCATCATCCGTGCCTCGTCTAGTCCGTTCCCCTAATGGAGATTACCGATTGATCGCCCCCTCGCCACTCATGTAGACTAGGGTATGACATGCATACGCACTTTGCCACACCCGAACGAACCCCTCCTGACGATCTCGCCAACGAGATTCGAGTCGTCAGCAAAAGCCCCGTCATTTCGGGCCTACTCCATTCGGTCAGTGGCCTCGTGGCCATCCTGGACGAGAATCGGCAGATCATCGCCATCAACCACAGCTTCCTGCAGATGCTGGGGGTTGAAGATCCCGAGCAAGCGCTCGGATTACGTCCGGGGGAGGCACTGGGCTGCGTCCATGCACACGGTGAGCCGGCCGGATGTGGGACCACCGAGTTTTGCTCCACCTGCGGAGCGGCCGTCGCCATCGTGGCCAGCCTGGGACAGGACATGCCGGCCGAGCGGTTGTGCGCGCTTTCGGCCCAGCGGGACGGCAAGGCCGTCGACCTATCGCTCCGGGTCAAGTCCCAACCGATTCGCGTGGGTGAGCACCGTTTCCTGCTGATTCTTCTGCAAGACGTCACGGTCGAGCAGCGCCGGGCCGCGCTGGAGAGGACGTTCTTTCATGACGTCAACAACCTGTTGGCGGCTCTGTTGAACGTCAGCGATCTGCTTGTGGAGCAGTCCGAATCGCCGCTTGCTGAGCTCGTCTCTCAGACGGCGACGCAGTTGAATCGAGAGGTGGCCATTCAGCGATGGCTGTCCG
>CAZKCX010000872.1:0-2280 GCA_964550865.1 uncultured Planctomycetales bacterium | reverse complement strand
CCCCCACCCCCGGAAGCCCGGCGCGGTCCCTGGCGGAATCAAATTTCCTATCAGTGGAAGCCCGGCGCGGTCCCTGGCGGAATCAAATTTCCTATCAGTATCAGTAATTTCCTATCAGTTAAATTTCCTATCAGTTCAGTCAAACCCCCCACCCCCGGAAGCCCGGCGCGGTCCCTGGCGGAATCAAATTTCCTATCAGTAAATTTCCTATCAGTTTCTGGTCGTGCTGCGAAGCGCCGTGTCGGCTGCGGCGGACCCGCGCTGACGGACCCACCGACGAAAGGAGGAACGTGACGATGAAGACGAGCCGATGGGCGGGAAACGGACTTCTAGCGATTGCGGCTTGCGCAATCTTGGTGTTGATGCCGGGGGTTGCCCTGGGGCAGATCAGCGTGCCGAGCGGGTTCACGTTCACCAAGATCGCCCCAAGCTTCGGCGGTCGTCTAACCGCCATCAATGACGCAGCATTTGGCGTTGGGGTCATTGATGCGGTTGTGGAAAACGACATTGTGACGCTGCGCCGCATCTCCCCGTCGGGTGATGTGACCGTGATGGTTACGTTCTCTGCCCCCGGTTACGTCAGGCGCATCCGCCACGACAACCTTGGCATTATTGACGGCAACGTGCACATGACGGTTGTGAATGACACTGCCGAAGGTGTAACGCGCTACTACACAGTCTCCTCAGGCGGAGAGGTCAATTTGCGTTGGAGTGAAGGGGGCCGGCCTAGCAATGTCTTCGCCTTCGACTTCGACTTCGTCAGTGACTTCGGCGGTTTGACGGGCGCCAAGCTCCTCGACGGATGCTCTACTGGCGGCACCGCATTGGCACAGATGGACACGAGCTACACGTTCGTTGTTGAGCAGACGAATTCCGTTCCGGCCGGTCGTAATGACACCGACGTGCGGGGAATGCAACGGGACCTCACCGGTGCCTATGGAGGAGGGATTCTGCTAGCCGATTCGGAGGACGAGTATGAACTCACGACCCTCTGGGAGCTGCGTCCGGACAACACATACCGCATCATCGGCTCCGCTGTTCCCTGGACAGAACGATTCTATACCGATCTTGCCGTCGTAGCCGCTGGTGTCCACAGTGGTGTGGTCTACGTCAACGAGAGCGTCTCGGACAGCATCCAACAAGTGGACCCCAATGGCGTGCACACACCGTGGGCGACCGGGTTCATTAACATCGACTCGCTCTCTATCAGTCCCGATGGGCAGTCTATGTACGTGTCGGACGCAACCGGTATCTACCTCATTCGCGAACAGGGAGAGGAGCCCGGGCCGACTGTCATCGCTAGAACGCCCGATACCCATGCCGGCGGAGCGCTCGTCGGTCCGCCCATCACGTCGATTCGGTTGGTCTTTTCGGAGCCCGTCGTCTTTGACAGCAACGATGTGACGGTCACGAACAGCGCGGAGGAAAGCGTGACCATCGGCATATCGGGTTCGGGTTCCCAGTTCATGCTGATTAGCCTCGGCACGCCGTTGTCGGAGGACACCTACTCGATTGGCGTGACCGACTCCGTGGTCAGCGCTTCGAGCGGACTGCCCATCGACGGTAACGAAGATGGCCTGGCTGGGGGCGACTACGCCAGCTCCCTGACGCACGGTCGGCAGGCCGACCTCGACCGCGACGGCGACGTGGATCTCGAAGACCTGCTGCTGTTCCAGGCCGCGTTCACGGGGCCGTAGCTAGCGGGTCCGCCCCGCTCGCAGGAGCCCCTGCGAAGGGCTACGGATGCACGCGACCGACCCACGGTCTTCGAGACCAGATAGGAGCACATAGAAATGACTCGATGCTTACTATGCGAGACATTGCTGGTGTCGATCGTGGCCACGACGACGCTGGCGACAACGTTCACGATCGAGATAACCCCGACATCACCCACGACCGTCGGGCCGAACCAGACGGTCAGCTACCAGATCACCGCGGCGCTGTCAGGCGACCCGAACCTAGGGTTAGCCGGGTTCTCAGTCGATCTGCAAACCGACCTCGGCAGCGCGCCGGCTCAGGCCACGCCCGGGCCGAACATGGCGACGTTCGTCAAGGACGCGGGGATCACGAACCCGTCAGGTTTCGGCGGGACCGACCAGGACGATGATCTGGTTCAGATCGGCGGGGCCCAGAACTCGTTCGGCAATCCCGGCACGCCGCCGTATTACCCCTATCCGTCGGGCGCCGTCGTAACGGGCATTGGCATCGGCAACCCGGTCGTCCTGGCCGATGGGGCCATCACCGCCCCCGCGACCGAAGGCACGTACACGATCGAGCTGG
>CAZKCX010000871.1:0-2286 GCA_964550865.1 uncultured Planctomycetales bacterium | reverse complement strand
GTCCTGGCGGGCACGCTGCTCCGCGACGAGCTCTTCGTCGAGGTCATCGCCGACGCCGTCCACCTGCACCCCGCGATCCTGCACCTGCTGATGAAGGTCAAAGGCCACGACAAGATCGTCCTAATCAGCGACGCCATCCGCGCCGTCGGCATGCCCGACGGCGAGTACGAGTTCAGCGGCCAGAAGGTGATCGTCCGCAACACGCGGGCCTACCTCGCCGATGCCCCGGACACGCTCGCCGGCAGCACGACCACGCTCGATAAGGCCATGCGGACCATGATCAAGCACGGGGGCGCGAGCCTGCCGCAGGCCTCGCAGATGGCCAGCCTCAACGCCGCGCGGATCCTGGAGTGGAAGTACCGCCGGGGCATCCTCGCCGTCGGCAAGGACGCCGACCTCGTCATCCTCGACAAGCGCCGTCACGTCGAGATGACGGTCAAGGCCGGCCACGTCGTCTGGGAGCGATGACGCGTGAGTGATCCCGTCCAGGAAGAATCGCCGCAACAGGCGGCGACGGCACTGCAGGAGGAAACGACCCCGGACTGGGACAAGGTCGAACAGCCGATGCAGACAGCCACTCCCCTCGAGCGAAGCGGGCACATGGTCTCTCAGCTGGAACGTCGGGAGCGCGAATCACGGAAGGGCCGTAGGCCCGACGGTGTGTAGCCCAGGGCGCCGCGCAGCAAGCCCTGGGATAGCTGATAATTGAGAAGCATGCAACGGCTAGGCCTGAAAGGCCGACATAGAATAGCCAGGGGTGTAGTCCGCCAGGACGGCGGACGAAACCCCTGGTCAAGGGCCACCAAGATGAACTCGCCCTGAAGGGGCGAGATCGCTTGGCTCGTACGCAGAATAGCTCCCCCCTAGAGGGCTCCCATGACCGAAGGGCACGAGTACCGGGGGTTCCGCTTCGCTCCCGGCTTCGCCTACGTCGCGGAACGCGACGCGGCTTCGCCGTGGCGAGCTCACCCCCGGCCATTCTAGGTCGGTCCTACGGGCCTCTTAACGCGACAGGCACACGGACGCGAAGCGTTGTGGCACATCTTTGGGCAGCGAGCGAGGTCATTGGCAAGAACGCGTCGCCCGTTTCGGTGTCGTATCATCCCGGTTACGGCGTACGATGCAGCGACAGACCAACGCCCGATGAATGCATCCCGACGCGTCTTCAGCCGGCCTGTCCCCAGGCCGGTCGATTCCCATCAATCAACGGAATGGGCCGGGGCCAAGGACGGCCCGGCTCTGAATGAAGCGGTTGCACGATGACACGTGGGGATCGCCACTCTTACTGCAGCTCGCCCACAAATGCGACGGGATTCAGTCCGCCCGCAAGGGGCTTAAGGCGTGCACTGCTGGCACAGCAGTGGCACACGTCTTCGGCGCGGGTCACTTCACACTCACATTGTCCACGTAGAACGTGCAGTTCGTCTGGTGGTGCGTGATGAAGCCCACCCACTCCAGCCGGCGGAAGCCCTTCGCGACCAGCGGAAGCTTCGCGAACCGCTTAGGCGACTCGCTGCGAACGGTCACCGTCAGATCGTACTTGCCGGTCTTGTCCTTGCCCACGCCGCACGCGATCTCGATCCGAATCCACGTGCCCGTCGGGAGCTTCATGAGCTGCTTGCCGCCCGCCACGAGCCCGCCGTCCGGGTTGATCGTCAACTGCGGGCCGGTCTGGTAGCCGCTGCCCGCGTAGTCGCGCCACTCGCACATGAACGTGGCCTTCGGCTCGAGAAGGACATCGAAGCTCCCCTTGGCCACACCCTTTCGCAGGAAGGGCTTGTAGTACAGATGGGGGTTGTACCCACGCTCGAGCCCCGGCGTGTCCACGAACTTCAGGCTCCGCTTGCCGGTCGCCGCCTGCTCCTCGGTCACGCGGATGCGGGCCTTGTCCGTCTCGCCGGACGTCGTCGCCATATCGGCCACTGACCCCACGGACGTGCCCTCGAATCCGTCATCGATGAACGTCGTCTCGGCCTTCGGCTCGCCCTCGCGCTTGCGATGCTCGACCGTCAAGGGCAGGCGGACCCACGCCTTGTCGCCGTAGAGCCCGACCTCGTCGAACGCGAACCGCTTGAACCCGATCTTCTCGAAGACGGGCGATTCGGGCTTCAGCCGAAAGTCCCGATTCTCGGCGTCGACGAACAGCGGGTCGGCGATGATCGAGTGCTGGTCGAACCCGCGCTTCCGCCACTCGGCAAGACTCTGGCCGGCGAACTCGATCTGCGGGTCGGACGTGTCCCAGTAGCAGTTGTCGTCCATCTTCCAGTTGCCGTTCTTCCACCGCCC
>CAZKCX010000870.1:0-2286 GCA_964550865.1 uncultured Planctomycetales bacterium | reverse complement strand
CAGAAAGGCTGGAAGGAGAAGGACCTCCGTCAGGGCATCGTCGACACGCGGGTGGGCATCACCGTCCTCGGGCTGATCACGCTGATGATCATGTCGACGTCGGCACTGGTCTTGCGCGGCGCGGACCTTCAGAGCGCCGGCGACGTGGCGAACCAGCTCACGCCGCTGTTCGGCCGGGCAGGCAAGGCCATGTTCTGCCTCGGGCTGTTCGCGGCGGCGTTCTCGTCGTTCATCGTGAATGCGATGATCGGCGGGTCGCTGATGGCCGACGGGCTCGGGCTCGGCGGCTACATGCGGGACCTCTGGCCGAAGGTCTTCACCACCGCGTCGCTCATGATCGGGATGCTCGTGGCGATCTACGTGATCCAGAAGAAGCAGGCACCCGTCGGCGCGATCGTCACGGCCCAGGCCGTCACGGTGATCGCGAACCCACTGATGGCGGGGGCGATCCTCTGGTTGGCCAATCGACGCGACATCATGGGCGATCGCCGGAACGGGTTGTTCCTGAACGTCCTCGGGGTGCTGGGCCTTTTGATGGTCCTGGCGGTGGCGGTGTTCGTGGTGGTCGTGAAGCTCTTGCCGCGTTTCACGGGCTAGGCGTTCGGGAAGACGACCTCCCCGCGTCGGCCCGGCCCCCGCAGGGCAGCCCAAAAGGGAACGGTGCTTCGATTGCATGTTGCCTCCGGCTCTCGAACTGGCGAGATTGCCCCTTCAACCGCGGCCGGGGCGCGTTAGAATACCTCCGGCGCGCCGACCCGGAAACTACGATCGGCCAAGGGAATTCGGAGCCTGACGTGATGCCGTCGCTGCCGTTTCGATCCATCCTGGTTGTCCTCGTCGCGGCGACCGCGACGGCGGGAACGGGATGCGCGTCTCTGACCGGCTACGGCGGTTTCGAGCTTCGCTCCCCGCCCTCCGTCGAGAATACCGACCGGTGTTCCCTCGCCCTGGCCGACGCCATCGACGCGGCCGAACGACGCGGCCGAGCCGGCCTGACTCCCGAAGCTGTCATGGACCCGAGTCGGCTTGGCGACCTGGAAGCGCGAGCCGGGGAGGAGCGCATCCGCAGCGCTCGAGCGAGGCTCGCCCGACGACTGATGCGGCAGGGAACGGAGATTCGTGATCTGGCCGATCGCCTGACGGCATTGGACGGCCTCGAACCGACGCGACGGGAGCACGTCGCCAGGGCGATGGCCTTGCGGGCCTCGGGAGCAACCGGACTGGAGCCCCTGACCGATGGAGGCGTTCGGACGGACTTCGCCGCCGCCCGGGTATGGGATGCGAGCGACCTGGCCTACCTGACGTTGAGCGAGATGGACGAGCCTGCGGATTCTGCGTCCGCCGACGAGAAGACCCGGCCGGAGCAGGTTGCCGAGGGCAAGGTCCCCGTCGAGCGCGGACCGTTGCCGGGGTTCGGCGAGACGGTCTGGCGTGACGTGAAGCGAATCCACCTGGATCTATGGAAGGACACCAAGCGCGTCTACGGCAACCCGACGAACGCCGTCATCCTGCTGACGGCCGGCGGCGCGTCGCTTGCGCTTCGCCCCGAGGTGGACGACGACATCGAAGACTACTATCGCGACCACCACACGATGAGCGAGGGATGGCGTGAGACGTTCGGCGTGGTGGGGAACCCGGCATTCCATTTCGCCTTGGCGGGAACGTGGTATCTCGCCGGACAGCGAATGCAAGACGCCAAGACGTACGAGGTCGGCAAAACGCTCTTCAGCGCCCTCATCATCAACGGCGTGAGCACGTCGGTATTGAAGCTGGCCGCCTGCACCGACGGGCCGAACGGCGAATCGTTCGCCTGGCCCAGCGGCCACACCTCCAGCGCGTTCACGGTGGCGGCCGTTCTCCATCAGTCGTATGGTCATTGGGTGGGTATTCCGCTCTACGGAGCGGCGGGCATGGTCGGGCTCGCCCGACTCGATGATCGAGAGCACCATTTCTCCGACGTCGTCTTCGGGGCGGCGATGGGCCTGGTGATCGGCCACACCGTTGCGAGCGGCCACCGCCCGCAGATCTTCGGCGGCGACATCGTTCCGTACGCCGACTCCGTGAACGGCTCCGGCGGGGTCGCCTGGATCAAGGCCACTAAATAAGACGCCTCCCTCAGAAGTCGCCGCCCAAGCCGATCAGTGGCGTTTCTGCCTCAAGAAGCCCGGTTGCCAGATGCCGAAACGACTTCTGAGGGAGGCGTCAAATAAGAGTTCTCTGCAGGCGAAATATCCTTTCCTTGACGCCCCCCTCAGAACGGGGGCGTCACCGACTCGGAGCCAACTG
>CAZKCX010000869.1:0-2295 GCA_964550865.1 uncultured Planctomycetales bacterium | reverse complement strand
TTGCACTTGTGTCCTCTAGCATCTGTCGCAGTTGCTTCGTTGCCTCCTTGATAGCGTTCACTGCCTCCCTCATCTTCGGTGGCACATCTTCCATATCCTCAACGACGAAACCATCGGTAGCCTGCGGGTCAGTCTCGGTTCCCACTCGCCTAATGCCTGTGTCCGCGTCCCGAACGAAGTCGGAAAGCTGCTTCATCAAACGGGGATCATCCGCGGCCTGTCGCGCAATCGGACCGAGCTGCATCGCATCCGGCGGTGATCCCACCCCCCCTTGAAGATGACGGACGGATTGGCTGAACCACTTGAAGAGCGGAACGACGGGCTCCACGTTGCGTTCGGCAGCGCGAGACAGGATGAGGCCGTTGTCGCGCGTGTCTTCAATGATCTGGCTTCGTCTGCTATCGCTGCCCATGCGATCATGAAGCACGCAGCGCTGTTCCATACTATTGCGATCGATTAGCGTTAGCCATGCGGCCTTTTTTGCCGAACCTTGACATTCGAGGACTTCGCGATGAACCCGTTCGCGCGTCGCCTCAACCCGATAGCGGTATCCCGTGCCATCCAGCTCGACCAGTACTTCGAAACAACAGGGCTCGTTGCGTGTCGCGCTGGAGAGCCGGAAAGGCCTCATGTTCGTGATGGGGTCGCCCACGTTCATCCTGGTGGCCGAATCCTCTACGAATTCGCACAGCACGTAGAGCGCATGCAGCAGAGAGGTTTTCCCGGAGGCATTCGGACCGAAGATCGCTGCCGACTTCAGGGCGCGGTATCGATGCCCTTTCCAGATATTCCCCTGAAGCTTGGTGTCACGCCCACCGGGCTGGAAGCTGAGTGCCACCTCGTCCCGGAAACACTGAAAATTCGCGACTTTGAATTCGATAAGCATTCTAACGACTCCGGCCGCCAACGGGGCCAACTCGGACGCCTACGGCGTGCATATCGGAATTATACGCCCTCTCGTGCAGAAAATCTGCGCCGAGATCGACAAAACCGGTAGAACAAAAAGGGCCCTGAGGAACCATCCCCAAGGCCCGTCGATGATACGCATGTAAGCTCGGCGTCGCGTTGTGCCACTATCGCCCGAAAACCGACCGGCCGAACCGAAACAGCTCCGACGCATCCCCCTCTGGCTCAGGCATTGTCCGCTCGCCTAGAACATCCCCTTGATCTTCGCGTTCTTGTCGATGTCGATGTTCATGAACGCGGGCTTGGTGGGCAGGCCCGGCATGGTCCGCATCGCACCGCAGAGCGGATAGAGGAAACCCGCCCCGACCGACGCGCGGACCTCGCGGATCGGCAGCCGGAACCCCTTCGGAACGCCCTTGAGCAGCGGATCGTGGCTGAGCGAGAGGTGCGTCTTGGCCATGCACATCGGGATCTTGTCGAAGCCGGCGTCCGTGTAGGTCCTGATCTGTCTTTCGGCCAGGGGCTCGTAGTCGACCCCGTCGGCGCCGTAGACCTTGGTCGCGATGGCCTCGATCTTCTCCTTGATCGACAGGCTCAGCGGGTAGAGGAACTTGAACTTGCTCGGCTGCTCGCAGGCCTTGACGACGGCCTTGGCGAGGTCTTTCGCGCCCGCACCGCCGTCCATGAAGTGGGTGCTTCGGACGGCATCTTCGGCACCGGCGTCGGCGGCCGCCTGTCGGACGAGCTCGAGCTCCTCGTCGGTGTCGGTCGGGAACGCGTTGACGGCCACCACGACGGGGACGCCGAACATCTTGGCGATCTCGATGCAGCGGACCATGTTGCAGACGCCCTTCTCGACGAGCTTGAGGTTCTTGGTCGTGTACTCCTTGGCGAGCTCTCTGCCGGGCACGACCTTCGGTCCGCCGCCGTGCATCTTCAGCGCGCGAATCGTGGCGACCAGCACGACGCAGTCCGGCTTGAGTCCGCTGTACCGGCACTTGATATTGAAGAACTTCTCCATGCCGCAGTCGGCGCCGAACCCGCTCTCGGTGACGACGTAGTCGGCCAGCTTGAGGGCGATCTTGTCGGCGACGATCGAGCTGTTGCCGTGCGCGATATTGGCGAACGGTCCGGCGTGGACGAACGCCGGCTGGCCCTCGAGCGTCTGCATCAGGTTCGGTTTGATGGCGTCCTTCATCAGGGCCGTCATCGCACCGTCGCATCCGATGTCCTTGGCCGTGACCGGCTTGCCCTTCTTGTTCGTGCCGATGACGATTCGGGCCATGCGTTTGCGCAGGTCCGGCAGGTCGTTCGCCAGGGCGAGGATGGCCATCACCTCGCTGGCGACGCTGATATCGAAGCCCGTGTCGCGCTCGGGCCCGTCCATCC
>CAZKCX010000868.1:0-2300 GCA_964550865.1 uncultured Planctomycetales bacterium | reverse complement strand
ACCTTGATCGGCTGATCCGTCACCGGCTGAGCGTGGGAATCGCCTGGGATGAGCCCCCAAGACGCCGACAACGCAATCACAACGACCCATGCGCGTCGATCCATAGCTGCCCCTCTAGTCCCATGCCGACCGCACCGCGGCGTCTGACGACAACCGGTGCGCCGTCTTGCTGCGCAAGGTACCCATGAGCCCGGGACCACAACGAAACGACACGCGCAAGGTGAACATCAGTTCTGAATTATGAACATCTGTTCATTCGCCGTCAAGCCCTCCTCGGAGGGGGATCCCGGAACCCCCTGCTCGCAGATCGAAGTCCTTGTCGAATATCCGTTTGACCGTTGGTCGTCGGCACGTATGATGATCGGTGATCGGTGATTGTGCCGAGGCGCGACCCTACCGCCCGGAGCCTCAGCGCGGGAAGAACCATGCCGAACAATGCGACGCACGCATCCAGGAAGGAACGGGAGCGCCTCCAAAGACGCGCGGAGATCCTCGACGTCGCGCTCGAGCTGCTCGCCGAGAGTGGCTACCACGACGTGACGATGCGAGAGATCGCGGCCAGGACCGAGTTCGCAACGGGCACGCTCTACAACTTCTTCGACAGCAAGGAGGCCTTGTACGCCGAGGTCGTCAAGACGTTCGGCCAGAAGATCCTCAGCGCGATCATGACGAGCCTGAGGACCGGGAGCGACGAACGCGAAGCGATCTCCAACTACATCCACGCGGTTATCACCGTACTGATGGAGAAGGCCCCCGCCGTGCAACTCTACTACCGCGGTGCACACGGATTGCCGAAACAGCTGATCGATCCCGACGGCGAAATCACCCAGCTTCGCGAGGCAGGTCTCCAGGGCATCGCCGCCATCATCGCGTCCGGAATGGAGAAGGGAGTCTTCCGAGGCCTCAACCCGCGCCAGGCCGCGGTTTGCCTGTCGGGTATCATGGAGTCCGTCATCGCGACCAATGTCAGCGATCCGGAGGGGCTCTCCGCCGAAGAGATGGTCACGTGCGTGGAAGGCTTGTTCTTCCATGGCATCTTGACGGCGGATTAAGGGATCGCACGAGACGCCCAGCAGTCTCGGACCGCGAAGATCACCCTTGCAGCCACCCCAACATTTCCCTACTCTATGCAATCGGTGGGGATTCCCGTATTCGGGATCACATGCATGCTCGCACGGCTCCATAGTGTAGCGCTCTTGGGGATCGAGGCCATCGCCTGCGAAGTCGAGGTCGATGTGGCCGATAGGGGTTTCATCGGTTCGGCCATCGTCGGGCTCCCCGACGCCGCGGTCAAAGAGAGCATCGACCGCGTCCACACGGCCATCGTCAACTGCGGTTATGCGATCCCGCGGAAGCGTTCGGTGATCAACCTCGCCCCGGCCGACGTGAAGAAGGAAGGGCCCGCCTTCGACCTGCCCATCGGGCTCGGCTTGCTGATCGCCGACGGCACGATCGCCAGCGAATGGACCGACGACTACCTGGTGGCGGGCGAGCTGGCGCTGGACGGTCGGGTTCGACCGATCAAGGGAGCGCTCTCGATGGCGATGCTCGCGGCGGAGCGCGGCATGCGGGGGATCATCCTCCCGCGCGAGAACGCCAACGAGGCCTCCGTCGTGTCGGACGTCGACGTGATCCCCGTCTCGAACTTTGCCGAGGCCGTCGGCTTTCTGACCGGTGAGCTGGAGCTCGAGCCGACGCACGTCGATCTCGATCGCGTCTTTGCCGAGCAGTCCGCGTATGAGGTGGACTTCGCCGACGTCCGCGGCCAGGAGCCGGCCAAGCGAGCCCTCGCCATCGCGGCGGCGGCTGGTCATAACCTGCTGATGATCGGGCCGCCGGGCTCGGGCAAGACGATGCTCTGCAAGCGGCTGCCCACGATCCTTCCGCCGCTGACGCTGGCCGAATCGCTCGAGACCACGCGGATCTACAGCTCCGCCGGTCAGCTTCGGAACGGGCAGTCGCTGATCGCCCGGCGCCCGGTGCGATCGCCGCATCACTCGGCGAGCGGACCGGCCCTTGTCGGCGGCGGCAGCATCCCGCAGGCCGGGGAGATCTCGCTGGCCCATCGCGGCGTGCTGTTCCTCGACGAGTTCCCCGAGTTTCCCCGGACGATCCTCGAAACGCTCCGCCAGCCGCTCGAGGACGGCGTGGTCCACATCTCGCGGGCGTATGGATCGGTGCGATTCCCGGCCGAGTTCATGCTCGTTGCCGCGATGAACCCCTGCCCGTGCGGCTACGCCACCGATCCGCGGCGCGAGTGTAAGTGCAGTCCGCCGCAGATCGAGCGCTACCTCGCCCGC
>CAZKCX010000867.1:0-2303 GCA_964550865.1 uncultured Planctomycetales bacterium | reverse complement strand
CTCGGGCAACAACCGTGGCACGCATGGACATTGCCATAGTCGTGCTACTTGTGAAGCACGGTACTAGAGGGACTTTCCCCCGGGACGGGAGGGATGCGGCTTCCAGCTGGCGTGCGTGCGACGGACTCGAGGAGCCCGCCGGCATGTCGCGGATACAGTCGGCGATGGTTTGTCCTCATGGCACTACGCGGGCGACTTCGATGTGATCGCCCGCCCCATACCGCCACACGGAAACGACCGTGCCCACGACGGCCGCAAGGTCCGGCGCCCGGCGGACCGCCTCTTCTCCGCGCATGAGGTACAGCCGCGGCGGCTTGGTGTTGCTGATGCCGCGGATGACCCCGTCCAGGCCTTGTCCCTTGACGTGAAGGCCGTGGTAGTAATCATTCGGCCCATCGGTCAACTCGCCGGTTTCCTTGTCCACGTGGCCGGTGATGAAAGGGCTGTCGGCCCCGAGAACGAGTCGGCCCTCCTCAATCGCCTTGAGGGGAAACCGCGCGACGAGGGCCGTTCGGTCCAACGTGATCCGTAGCCGCTCGCCGTCGACGCGTACGCCCTCGATGCGGTACATCGAGCTGGTGAGGTCGTTGAAGATGCGAATGGACAGGCCGGGGCGAATGCCCTCGGCGGCGTCGGCACGAGGACCCGTGGGTTCCACGACGATCTGATTCGCATCGCGGTCCACGGCTCGAATCGTACCTGCGACATAGCCCGATGCATCCACACCCGGCACCGTGCCGATCCGCACGTCCCGCTTGGGCACGCCCCGGATCGATCGAACCCGGACGCCGAGCGGCCGATGTTGGGTCGTTCGACTCGGTCCGGGAGGAACGTGGACGGTCACCTCGTCGACGCCGTCGGCGCGTTCGATCTCCAAAACGATCGGCGAAGCGGCGGTCTGTCGTACCGACCGCACGACCGGTTTGCCCTGAAACGCGTCGAGCACCGTGACGAAGTGGGTTGGCGAGCCCTCCGATGCGCCTCGACGCACGAGCAGGAAATCCAGCAGCTCCTCCTCGGGCCAAGCGGGCGATCGTCCCCTCGCCATGATGACCTCGACCGAGTTGCCCGTTGGCACCACGTGGAGGTGCAAGGTATCGCCCTCGGGAAGCCCCGACTTCCAGATCCATCGCGCCGGGGCGGTGAGGGTTGCGCGGCGGATGTCCCCCACGAAGCTCGGGAAGTCACCCTTCTCCTTCTTCCGTCCCCAGCGATCGGTATAGGCCCCGAACATCGGTACGTTCGGCCCTGCGAGCGTGCCTTTCTCTTGCACGCGCCAATCGAGGGCGGGAGGCTCGGGCTTGACGAGCATGGCGTGCCAGCTCTGGTCGTGTTGCTCACCGCCGCGGACGGCGAAGACGTCCACCACGTAGAACCGCGTCTCGTCGACGTCCACGAGCAAAACCGTTCGCTCATAGAGATCGACCGGCGCCGCGCCCTTTCGGCCCAACCCCATCCTTTCCGGATACGGGTTGTGGTGGGCGGTCACCACATGCACCCCCTCGGCGGCCGCGAAGAGGCTCGCATGGTTTCGGAACGATCGATACACCGGTTGCGTCTCGTTCACGGTCACCGTGTTGTGCGCGAGGCTGTTGGAGTCCCATCGCCAACGGTAGTCCCACGTCTTGGGGTATCCCAGATCGGGCAGCAGGCTCAGCCCGCGGGCGTGCAGCTGAAGGCTGAGGTGATCGTGCTGTCGATGTCCGATCAGCGAGCAGTAGTTCAGCGTGGCGGCACGGACGCTGGGCCACGTGCCGGACTCCAGGATCGCCAGCCCGTAGCCGTCGAGCTGCCGCGTCTTCCGGACGATCGTTGACGTCGGCTTCTTCAGCGCCGCCTGGATCGCCTCGGCCGGATACGGCTCCCAGAGCTCGCCGCCGTACGGCTCGCCGTCGATCGCCGTCGCGGCTCGGGCGTAGCGAGGGTCGCCGTATTTCCGAAACGCGAAGAGGTTCTCCTCCTTCAGCATCGACCACTTGCGGTGCTTGGCCTCGTAGCGCATCGGCGCCCGGATGCCGCCGCAATCGCCGATGGAAGGGTACATCGTGTCGTTGAGGGGGATCTCGATGTAGTAGTTGAAGAGGCCCCGCGCCTTCGGGTGCGCGAAGATGTCCGGATACCGCTGCCGCGGGTACGCTTTCGGATGCCGCCGGCGGATTTCCTCCATGAGCTTCGCCACGCGGATGAAGTCGCATTTGATGCGGTTGTAGTTCGGGCTCTCGTGGCCTCCGCCGTCCCGGGTCAGGCCGTTGACGAGAACGTACGCGGACTGCCCCGCGCCGTGATAGGCGTACTCGACCATC
>CAZKCX010000866.1:1224-2312 GCA_964550865.1 uncultured Planctomycetales bacterium | reverse complement strand
CTCGACGGACGTCGGCCAGCACGAGGTCTACGAAAAGGGGCGGCTGCTCATGGGCGAGCGGCTGTGGGACGTGATGCGGTGCGTCGACTACGTCGCTTCGCTGCCCATCGTCGACACGACGCGGATCGGCTGCGCGGGCTTATCGCTCGGCGGGGAGATGGCCATGTGGCTCGGCGGCATGGACACGCGGATCGCGGCGACCGTCAGCGCGGGCTTCCTGACCGTGATGGACCAGATGGAGCAGAACCACTGCATGTGCTGGAAGTTCCCCGGCCTGCGGGAGCGCGTCGACTACGCGGACATCTACGCCCTGACGGCACCGCGGCCGTTGCAATGCCAGAACGGCCTGAAGGAAGGCAAGACCCAGTTCTACGTGCCGATCGCCCGAAAGGCGCTGGCCGAGATCAAGCCGATCTACGAGGACCTCGGCAAGCCCGAAAACGTCGCGCTGCACGTCCATCCCGGCGGGCATGAGATCGACCTGCCCGCGCTGCTGGCGTTCTTCGAGAAGCACCTGCACATCACGCGCAGGTAGCCGAGTGCACACGCACCTTTGAGATGTCCCTCACCCCTCCCGGATTTCGCGCTTGGCCGGGTCGAAGACCTGGCGCTTACCCGTGTCCATCGCGTGGGTGGCCATCATGACGGCCACCGAGTGCGAATAGCCGGCGTCGATGGGCGCGTTGGGCGTCTTGCGGGTTCGCAGGCACTGGAGCCAATCGAGGAAGTTGTCGGGCCGCTCGGCGGGCGGGACCTTGGTCGGCTTCTTCGGCGCCTTGGTTTCCCTGATCGCCCCGGCGGCGCTGTACGTCGGCGCTCGCCAATTGCTGAGGTCGATCGTCCCCTGATCGCCATAGATCCGCAGCACGTTCCCGCTGGCATTGCCGAAGTTGGAGGTGTAGCTCACGATGAACCCCTCGGGGTACTCCCAGGTCGCCTCGCAGTGATCGGGGCACGTAAACTTGTACTTGTCCTTCCAGGTGTACGTGTTGCCCTGGGCCACCGCGCTGTGCGGGACCTTCGCCCCGACGATGTAATGCAGCAGGTCGATGAAGTGGCAGCCGAGGTTCGCGATCGGCCCGTCGGTG
>CAZKCX010000866.1:0-1214 GCA_964550865.1 uncultured Planctomycetales bacterium | reverse complement strand
CTTCTCGAGCCGGCTATACCAGTAGGGCTTGCTGCCGTTGCGGCGCTGCTCGATCCGCGAGACCTTGCCGATGACGCCCGTCTCAAAGAGCTCCTTACAACCCAGGCTGGTCGTCCAGCTTCGGACCTGCGTGCCCAACTGCACCACGATGCCGGAGGCCTTTACCGCGTCGCACGTTCGGTTGAGCGACTCCATGTCCATGCCCATGCCGAGCGGCTTCTCGCAGTAGGCGTCCTTCTTGGCCTTTGCGGCGGCCTCGAGGTGCACGCAGTGATGGTGATCGCACGAGGCAATCATCACGGCGTCGACGTCGTCGAGCTCCATGATGTCTCGATAGGACACGAACGCCCGGGCGGTCCGGCCGTACCACTCCTTGCAGCGCGCGGCCGCGCGCTCGCGCTTCTGCCGCCAGGGATCGCTCACGGCGGTGAACTCGACGTTTTGCGCCTTGTCGTGCTTGTGCACACCGGACATGTGGGCGTCATAGCCCCGCCGTCCGCAGCCGATTAGACCGAGGGATATCCGCTCGTTCGCACCCATGACCCGGGCGTAGCTGGATGCGGTAAACGTGGCGGCCGCCCCGGCGGCGGAGGCGGATTTGAGGAACTGTCGACGAGTGGATCGAGCCGTCATACGTAAACCTCCTTCGTGGGTATGCCGTGTCCACGCCGGCCGGCAACCGTCCGCGCGCGGCACGTGCAACATTTGGATGCATGTGTTGCTTCTATCCATGGTGACGCCTGCGGACGCGACGTCAAGTGCCTCACGGGGCTTCCTTTGCGGGCGAAGTGACGATGCCGGGATATCGCAAGGCTCACACGCTTGCCATCGATGGTCAAGCGGCATGATTTGCGGTACAATCTGCCTGCTTCCGAGGGCGGTCTTTCGACCCAGGTGCATTGTCCCAACCGGTTTGAGGGGCGTAGGCGCGGCACCGGAATCCATGTCGGCACTCCGGGATACGCACCGGAGCATCCGGCAGGCGGTCGGCTCGGCGCGGTCGCCGATGGAAGATCCCACGGAAGTGCCTGTTGCGGAGTTCCGTCTGCCAAAGGCTCCGAACTGCAAGGCACCATGGCGCGGAATCCACCGCTTCCGCGATACGAGTGGGGGTCGGATCCGCTCCAGGGAGCTTCGACCGACAAGGCAAATATCGCTGCATAAGCAAGGTGCCGAATGACGAACGCCTTTCCGCGAATCGATCCAACCTTTGG
>CAZKCX010000865.1:0-2326 GCA_964550865.1 uncultured Planctomycetales bacterium | reverse complement strand
GGGGGGGGGTAGATTAGTATCGTTGAGTCAGCCCGGTGGGGGCTGAACGGTTACAATGCATCTAAACCGGCCTGCCTCCTGCGCCGATGAAGGAGGTGTGAACGGATTGCCGGTGGTCCGCGCGCGGGCAACCCAGCGGACCCGACTCGAAGGACCGAGGAGCGACCCCCGTGAAGGTATCCCTGGCCTACCTCGTCATCCACTCACCGCAAGACACGGGGTACAACTACGGCGTGGGGTACGTCTCCGCCGCGTTGCGACAAGGGGGGCATCGGCCGGACATCGCGATTCTGACGACACGCGACGACATCCGGAGATTCGCCGAGCACGTGCGACGACGCCGGCCGGGGCTCATCGGGCTTTCCGCCACGACGAGTCAATTCCGGTACGTCCCGGAGATCGCCGAGGCCGTCAAGGAGGCAAGCGAGGCCTTCGTCGTCTGCGGCGGCCCGCATCCCACGCTCCAGCCGAAGTGCCTGGAGGAGACCCCTGCGCTCGACGCGATCCTCCGCGGTGAGGGCGAGCAGCCGATGCGGGAGCTGGCCGACGCGCTCGAGCAGGGCCAGCCGTATCACGGCATCCCCAACGGGTGGTTTCGCGACGGCGGGTCGATCATCCAGAATCCGAATCGGCCCTTCGTCGAGGACCTGGACGGCCTACCGATGCCCGACAAGGACGCGCTCGATTACCAGGCCGTCATCGACCGCGCCGGCGGCGCGAACCGATTCATCTTCTCGCGTGGCTGCACGTTCGGCTGCACGTACTGCTCCAACCGAGCGCTCAGTCAGCTCAGCGAGGGCCGCTACTTCCGCCAGCAGAGCGTGGACCGCGCGCTCGAGGAGGTTCGCCGGGACCGCCGGCGCTTCCGGTTCGAGCGCGTGGTGTTCGACGACGACACGATCACGCTGAATCGGCGATGGTTCGAGGAGTTCTTCACGCGCTACGGCGACGAGATCCGCCTGCCCTTCACGTGCAACGTCCGCGTCGGCACGGTCGACAAGCCGATGCTCACGCTGTTGCGAGACGCAGGCTGCACGACCGTCGCCATGGGGATCGAGCACGGAAACGAGGAGTTCCGCCGCGTCGTGCTCAAGAGGCCCATGACCGATGAGCAGATCATCCAGACGTTCGAGTGGTGCCATGCGCTGGGCATTCGCACGTTCGGCCAGGCCATCGTCGGCTTTCCGTTCGAGACGATGCGGCTGTTCCGCGACACCGTGCGGTTGTGTCGGCGGGTGAACGTTCGGAACCCGATCTCCATCTTCCACCCCTACCCCGCGACGGAGCTGGGTCGCATCTGCGAGCGCAACGGATGGCTGCCCGAAGGAGAGGAGTTCCGCGAACGAAGAGAGGCGGCCCTCGACCTGCCCGGTTTCAGCAAGGAGCAGATCCAGCGGTGCGCCGACGCCTTCCCCATCCTCACCCAATCGAAGTGGATTCCACTGTGGCTGCCCCTGCGGGCCACCGTAACGGCGTGGCGGACGTTTGATCTGTGTCGGTATCTGACCCGACGCGCGGCAGAGCGGGTCGCGGGCTTCGTTCGCTCCCTGACGAACTCGGGCCCTGACGCCCTCGCCAAGGCCTGACGGCGCATCGCAACCGGTGCGCATACCCATTCGAGATCGAATGGGGAAGAGTACGGGGAGCCGCGCGGATTCGCGCGGCTCACGAATCGGCTCCAACCGCTACGGTTCGGCGCTCCAGGCGACGTTCACGACGATGCCCTTTTCCTCGGTCTTCTGCAGGATCGAGACGGTGGCCTGCACCTTCTCCGTCGTTCCTTGCACGACGATCGTCTTGCCTTCGTCGCTGGTGAGCTCGTGCTTCTTGAGCTTCAGCCCCTTGTCCTTGAGCGCCTTCTCATAGTGCTTGACGACCTTCTCGACCGGGCCGGCGCAGCTCGTGGCGGCGTGGTAGACCTGCGGCTGTCCGGCCTGCCTGCTGGTCATCGTATTGAGGATCTTCGAGCCCGGCAGGACGGAGAGGGGGAAGTCCTTCGGCAGCTCCTTCGCCCCGAAGGTCGCCGTGCCGTCCTTGGTCTTGATGGTGGCGACCTCGCCCTCCTTCTCGAAGACGGCCGTCCCTTCGTCGGTCTGGACCGTCACCTTGTCGCCGCCCTTCTCGATCTTGGTGCCCGTGGCCATCTCGGTGGCCTTTTCCGCCACCTTCTCCGAGGCCTTCTCGCACCCACAGACCACAACGAGTAGCAGCAGGAACGCTTGTCGCATCACACACCTCCGTTTCCCCGCGCGCCCGACGACGCGCGGGATTTGTCCTGGACATCGAACGAGGCCGCCGGACCGCAAGACCAGGTCGCCCCGATCGG
>CAZKCX010000864.1:0-2340 GCA_964550865.1 uncultured Planctomycetales bacterium | reverse complement strand
AATGAGCCGTCGGTGCCATTCGGCCCAATCGGGGTGGTGGATACAGGCGCGGTAGCGGTGAAGCGGCGCGTAGTAGTCCGGCGAGTATCCCCCGCAGGAGCCGCCCACGAACTTGCCCTTCTTGTCCACGACGAGCCAGTCGAAGGGGTCGTGCGGTGGGCGGGGGCCCGCCCATCGGGCATGGGTGTCCCATTGGTCATAGAAGCGCCAGAAGCCTTGGCGCTTCTGGTGGTCGCCCGCAAGCGTGTGGTAGGAGATGTAGGGGATGATTTCCGGGATACCGATCTCGTGGTATCGCCGGAGGGTTTGTCGGATGGTCTCGATACGTTTGGCGAGCGCCTCGGGCGAGAGCAACGCGATGTTCTCCCAGTTGAGCGTGTGCCCGGGTCCGCCGGTGTATTGGTTCTCGCCGCGAAGCAATCGGACCGGACCCCAGTGATGCGTGATCGGCACGGCCTTGCCCACGTGCAGCAGATCCGGCGGATGCTCGACGAATCGCTCGATGTAGTCCGGGTCGGTGAAGTAGCGGTCGGTATAGCTGATGACGTAGACGATCGGGGGTTGGGTGGCGTGCACGAGTGGCTCGGGCGCTGCCGCCACCGAATGGGCCAACCATCCGATCGCCGTTGCGCCGATCATCGTCGCTACGAGACGGACGGGACGTTGCGGGGCATGCACGGGCTTCTCCTCTGGTTTGGGCTGCGATTCGGGGGTTTTCCGGCAGGATACCTCATCGCGTGGACGGGGGCCAAGCTTCCTGTTCCGTCTTGAGCCGGCGCCCGGCGGGGGTTGCGTCCGCCCCCGAGGATGACGACAATTTCGGGAGGCGAGCATTCCGAAGGCGGCCTTTCGTCGACTGCAATTCTCGTTTTGGCGCGGACCCGCTTCGCGGGGAGAGTCGTGGGTCCCGAGCATTCAGGAGCGGATACCATGTGTCATCATCAATCGTGTTCGTGTGGGGGGCTATCACGGCGGGAGCTGCTGATCACGGCGGCCGGCGCCGGGGCCATGGGCGGTTACGTTCTGCGCGAGGCGACGGCGGCGGAGGCGGCGGTGCCCACGGGCAGGTCCGAACCGAAGAGCGAATGGCCCGACGTACAGGTCGCCTTTCTGCGGCCCAAGGAGGACTACTGGCTCGGATGGCCCGGCACGTCATGGGACAAGCTCTACTGCGATAAGTACGTCAAGGACGGCAAGTCGTTGATCACGAAGTTCGGCAAGGAGCTGAAGGTCCGCACCGGGTTCGAGCCCCAGCCGCTCTACAGCGAGGGCGCGGTGGACGCCTTCATCGCCAAGATCAAGAAGACCAAGCCCAAGGGTGTGATCCTCATGCCCCTGCACATGAACCAGTGGGCCAACCTGCGGAAGATCACCAACGCCGTGACGAAGGCCGGCGTGCCGGTGATCATCTTCGCGCCGCTGGGCGTCTGCTTTACCGGGCACATCCAAGGGATCAGCAAGCAGCCGGGCGTGTACCTGGCCAGCTCGAGTGACTTCACGCTCGGGCCGGTTCGCTACGGCATGAAGATGATCCGCACGAACCACGAGGTCCGACGGACGCGCGTGGCCGTCCTGCGCGGCGACAAAAAGAAGGACCAGGTCCTCGAGCCGTTCGGCATGCGGCTGCGGCATCTGCCGCGGAAGCTCTTCCCCGACACGCTCAAGACCATCGAGGAAACGCCGGAAGTCCTTGCGATGGCCGCGGAGTATAGGAAGCGGGCCGAGAAGATCGTCGAGCCGACGCAGAAGGACCTCATCAACGCATCGCGAAACTACTTCGCCATGCAGAAGCTCCTCGAGCAGGAGGACTGCAACGGCTTCACGATGGACTGTCTGGGGCTGGTCCGCGACCATAAGGTCCCCTGCCCGCCGTGCATGGCGTACGCTCGGATGTTGGATGTGGGCATCGCGGGGGTGTGCGAGGCGGACATCAACGCGGTCATGTCGCACATCATGTGTCTCAAGCTGCTCGACAAGCCGGGCTTCCAGCAAGATCCCGTGCCCGATACGGTCAAGAACACCTTCATCGGCGCGCACTGTGTCTGCGGCACGAAGCTCAACGGCTACGACAAGCCGTCCGAGCCGTTCATCCTGCGGAGCCATTCCGAGTCGGATCTGGGCGTGTCGCTCCAGGTGCTCTGGAAGGAGGACCAGGAGGTCACGATCATGCAGTTCGTGGGTCCGGGCAAGATGATCCTGGGCAAAGGCAAGGTCCTCCAGAACTTCCAGACGCCGCCGGCGGGTGGCTGCCGGACCTCCGTCGAGCTGGCCATCGACGCCCCGACCGAGACCCGGGATACGAAGGGCTTCCATCAGCTCTTCATCTACGGCGACCACGTG
>CAZKCX010000863.1:0-2370 GCA_964550865.1 uncultured Planctomycetales bacterium | reverse complement strand
TCTCCGGCTGAAGGCCGGCGAGCAGCTCGCGGAAGACGCCGTGCTTCCGTACTGCCAACGCAGCCCGCACGACACCGCGTGCGGATTTGAGCGCCTCGGGCGGCGTATCATCGCGTCGGGCCAGGTCGCTCAGCAGCGTCATCATCCGACCGAACAACTCCACGCGCGGCGGCAGTTCCAGCGACTCGGCCTGCAGCGGCCCCCGCCACAGCCAGACGATCGCCTGCAGGTTCTCCAGGGGCTGTGAAGGGATCTGACGGATCACGTCCTGGAGCCGATCCCGGCAGCCTGCCGCCAGCAACTGCCCTGTAAGCGCATCGCAGACGTCCGGCACACACGAGGGTATCAACTCAAGGAAGATCTCCTGCCAGCGATCGGGCAGTGCCGCCTTCGTCGGCTCGATCAGGAGATGCATCAGGTCCGAGGTGGCGAACTCGCGGAGCAGGCCGATTGGGTCCTGTGCCTCGGCCAACAGGGCCTCAACGGGCGATCGGTCGGGGGCGGGCACGAGCCCGGTCTGATGGAGCCGCTCGATGACGAGCGCCGACCGAATCGCCTTGGCGGGGTGATCCCGATGAGCCTCGACTCTCTTCTCGAGCGAGTACGCCCACCCGGTCAGCATGTCGGCATGCGGCGCCGTCTTGCGCGCCTTCGCCTCACGGATGTACCAATCGATGGTGGCGATGCGCTCCTCGGCCGTACGCGCCATGGACCATCGCTCCTTGATCTCGTCTTCCAGGCTCGATCCGGCCTCGTCATAGGTCAACGTGACGGGTGTGCGCCCCTCCACACGGACGTTCGGGTGGCGTTTCAGGGAGGTCCGTGTCCGCGACCACCACTTGCTCCACTGCTCCGTGGGCATGTGCTTGGGCGTAAGAGTGTATTTCAGGTCGTCGGAATCCATCTTCCCGCCGCGCGAGCGGAGCAGGCCGATGATCAGTGCGACCGGGTCCTCCGTCAGCAACGACGCGAGCCGCTCGGGGTGAAGACTACTGAGCACGCGAAAGTCGTTCGGATCGGCGGGGTGGTAGCCGGTGGCGAGTTGGTCGGCATCCAGCTCCAATTCGGTCCCGCCGGGACGCGTCCGCAGAACGAACTTCCCGCCGGCCAAATCCGCCCCGACGACCTCGGCCGGCTCGTCATCGGTCCGCGAGATCAGGTACGAGCCAGGCGTCGCATGAAGGGCGCATTCCAGCGTCCGAAGCGCTCGCCGGGGCGTCTTTCCGCCGAGCAAGCCGGACGCCTCGATGAGGGCATCGATACCCGGGCGGTCGGCGTGGACCTCCCTGTAGAGCTCGGCAACTTGGACGCGAAGCTGATCGCTACCGGCACTTTGGACGATCATCTCGCGAGCGAGATGGATCACGTCGGCGGACGTCGACCGTTCCCGCAGGGTCGAGAGCCAGATCCATGCCAGCGCCGCGGCGCGCTCGCCCTCACCGGCCTTGACCAGGGCCTCAAGCACGGCCAGAAGCGGCTCGTGATCTGCGCAGGGATCCTCGATCGCGGCCATCCAACGGTCGTCGAGCGTCGCCCACTCGGCTTGTCGCACCAAGTTCAACCAGTCTGCTGCATTCATCCGATCCTCGAAGCTCGGTCACCGTCTCGCGGCCAGGCGTCCCATCCCGGCCCCTAGGTCCGAGTCCGCTATGATCGACGGCTACTGCCGGGTTGTCCAGTTGTCGCTACCGAAAATGGCGGGCGCGAAACACTCAACACGCCGATGCGCCCCCGCCAAGGAAACGACGCCGTTCTCCTTGCCGGCGACGGTCTCTCGGCCGCGCTGAGCGATGACGACATCGCAAAGGTCGTCGCAAGCTCGAAGCGCGGTGCGATCGCCGCCTTCGTCCGTTTTTCGAGTCTGGGCTAATGGTCACGCGAACCTTGCCGGTTTGACGCGAGCATGGCCTCACCTGCCCCAAGAATGTGTTTTGGTTCGTCGCCTACCAGCTTACCTAGTACTGCATTTCAGAAGTATCGCGACTACGTGCCCGAGCCGCCGGATTCATCCGGCGCGGCCGCGCGGCATGAATGCCGCGGCTCGAGCCGCAACCGTGGGATGCGGTTCCCTGTCCATAGTCGCACAACTGGTGAAACGCGGTACTCGCTCGGAGGTCGAAGACGGCGACACGTTCGATACGCAACTCATAGCGTTCAGCCATGAGCTGGATCGATTCTGGGCCGCCCTGATCGGCCCGGACGAGAGCCTTCGGAGGTCGGTTCTCGGGACGCTCGAATTCCTGGCTGACTGGAAGCGCGTGACGGTCGATGCGACCGGCACGGTCCGCATCACATTCAACGACGGCTCGGCCAAGACCATCGAGCCGCCGCCTGCCCCATCGGCCTCGTAGCGACGCCCATCGCCGACAC
>CAZKCX010000862.1:0-2372 GCA_964550865.1 uncultured Planctomycetales bacterium | reverse complement strand
CCGCCCTCGGCTGGGCACGTCGAGGGTCCACGGCCGGGCCTGTCACGGCGAAGCGTAGCGAAGCCTGGAGGCGGCCGCGCCACATGGGTCAAGCATTCTTCAAGGCCGCTCAGCCGAAGCTCAGCAGCAGAGCGTTCACGACCAACCGCCAGCCATCCGCCAATACGAACAGGGCCACCTTGAACGGCAGCGAGATCAGGATGGGCGGCAGCATCAGCATGCCCATAGAAATCAGGATCGTCGCGATGACCATGTCGATGACCAGGAACGGCAGATAGAACCGAAACCCCATGATGAAGGCGGTCTTCAGCTCGCTGAGCACGTACGCGGGCACCATCACGGTCGTCGGCACATCCTCCCAGCGAAGCGTCTCGTCGTCGTAGATCGGCTCGCCACGACGGTACTCCATGAGCATGAAGACGCCTTCCTCGTTCTCGGCCGCCTCGATCTGCCGAACCATGAACTCGCGCATCGGTTTGACGGCCGCATCGAACGCCTCGCGCTGGGAGAGCTCCTGGTTCAGATAGGGCACGAGTGCGTGCTGGTAGATCTTCTCCCAGGTGGGCGCCATCACCAGAAACGTCAAGAAGAGCGACAGCCCCGTGATGACCTGCCCCGGCGGCAGCTGCTGCGTGCCCATCGCCTGGCGAAGCATCGCCAGCACGACCATGATGCGGGTAAAGCACGTGGTGAGGATCAGGAACGACGGTGCCAGCGAGAGCACCGTGAGGATGACCAGGATCTGGACCGTGTTGACCACGCCCTTGCGGTCTTTCGCGGGCGCGGCGATCTTGCTGAGATCGGGGACGCGCAGCGGGTTGTCCCCGTCTGCCGGCTCGTAGACGTAGCCCTCGGAATCGCGAACGCCCTCCTGGAATGGCGATTCCGCTCCGTCCGCGCCGGTCGCCATGGGGTCGGTCTGGGCCAACACCGAACCGGACATGCCCCACAGGACGGCTGCCCAGACAAGCGTCCGGCACGTCGGCCTCGAGCATCCATGCTCTGCGAACATCGCGCTACTCCTTAGCGCTGGGTGTGGCCTGGTTGTCGTGGCGCCCTTCAGGCGACGGCGATCGTGTTGCCCCGATCGTCGTCCTCGTCCGCGGCTGCGGCAGGCCTGACCCCCTCGCGTCTCTGCAGCCTCTCGAGCAGCCCTGCAACCTCCGTGCGAGCCCTTCGCAGGGGTCGGTCGTCCGCGGGAAGAGGCAGCTCCGCCTCGTCCTCGTCGTCGCGGTCGGGCGCGTCATAGTCCGCCGACTCGCGGGAGAAGAGTCCGGAGAAGTCCATCGAGGCGCTTCCGCTCGTCGCGGAGCCGCCGAGCAGTCGGCATACCGTCTCGGGATCTTCGATCACCGTGAGCGAGCTGATGCGATCCGGCGTCACGCCGACGACCAGCAGCTGCCTGGCCAAACGAATCACGCATACGCTCTGCTTCGGGCTGAGCGCAAGCCGCGATACGATCTCCAGGTTCTTGTGGCCCCCACCGACCGCCGCCCGGAACTTGCCTCCCCACCGCTTGAGCGCCATCGTCGCCAGTGCGATGAGTCCCAGCACGACGGCCAACGGGATCAATCCGTCGCCGTACCAGGACGAACTCGACATCGACGACCGGCCCGCTCTGCCCTGGCTTGCGGAGGAAGGACGGTGACGTCGAAGCGCGCCGGCGCCCGCATCGGAGGGATTCTCCACCCCATCCGAATCTTTCGTGTTCGGCGCCGCGCCCGTGTCGGTCGCCTCGGCCGCTGCCGCACGCGTCGCGGCGTGGCGGGAAGGGGAGGCGGGCGTCGCCGGGGTTGTGTCCTCGCCCACGGAGACGACCGAATTCGCCGCCGCGGCGGCGTGATCGGAGCCCGTCTTCGCGGTGGGAGCCTCGGGCGGCGCCGCCAGCCCGACCGGCGTGATGAGAGCGACCGATAACAAGGTCACCCTCGTGATTCGCTTCCATGCGTCGTTTCGATGATCCATCATCGTTTCGTCCTTTGGGGGAATTCGGCCGGCGTCAGCTTCGAATCGCCTCGCCGCCCTGGGAGACGATCTCGTTGATCCGAACGCAGAAATTGTCGTTGAGCACGAGGACCTCGCCCCGCGCCACAAGACGGTCGTTGACCAGCACGTCCACGGGATCGCCTGCGAGCTTGTCCAGCTCGACGACGGCCCCGTCGTTCAGCTTGAGCACATCCTCGACCAGCATGCGACTGCGGCCGAGCTCGATCTTGACGTCGAGCTCCACGTCCTCGATGAGGTTGATATCGCCGTCGGGCAGGTCGGCCATGCGGGCGGCCATCGAGGCGAAGTCGGGCATGTCCGCGGGTTGGGCGTTTCCGCTCGGCCCGGCCGGCGAGGATTCCGAGCCGTCCGATTGGATCGCCTCG
>CAZKCX010000861.1:0-2376 GCA_964550865.1 uncultured Planctomycetales bacterium | reverse complement strand
GTTAAGGATCGGCCCACGGCGCGCTCGAATCGCGCCATGGCCGTCCGCCAATCGAGTTCCGCCCTGACAAGGCGATTGTTGGCAGCGGTGCGCGCGGTCTGAGCGTCGATCAGGCCAATGATCGTCTCGGTGCCGTTCTTGTACTCGCCCTCGGCCACGCGGGCGCTCTCCTCGGCACTCGCAACGAATCGCTTGGCAGCTTCGATCGCTTCGCTTGCTTCAATGGCTTGCCAATAGGCTGTCCACACTTCCAATTCAACGCCGCGCAACACAGCTTGGTGTTCTGCGATCGCGCGTGCCAGTTCCGCTTCGCTGCCATAGAGCTGGTAGGCACGATCGAAGCCCGTGAACAAGGGCAGTTCCAGTTTGATACCGACACCCCACTGGCGCAAATCCGGCGGGAAACTGCGACCAATCCAGCCCACGTCGGCATCCACGGCGAGCGACGGCCAGTAACGGGACTTCGCCTGACGTACGCGCGCGTGATGGAGTTGGACCAACGCCTGCACCGTTTTGAGTTCGGGACGACTGCGAGTGGCCTCTTCGAGTAACGAATGGATGTCGGCCAGTTCTCGCATATAATCAGGCTCGGGCGGATCAGTGACATGGAGATCCACCGAAACGCTTAGTCCCATCGCGTTGACCAAACGGCCTCTGGCTATATGTACGGCGTTCTTCGCTCGAACCATATCCAGGTCGGCGGCTGCTTTCTCGGACTGAGCCTTGAGGACATCAGACTTGGGCACCACGCCAACGCGGTGCCGGGCATCGGCCAGGCGAAGCTGGTATTCCCGCTGTCTAACCGTCTCGACAGCTACCTCCTCGAAGTTGCGAGCAGCGAGCAAGGTGTAGTAGGCCTCTTCCACGCCCAAGGCAACGTCCTGAAGGACCGCATTGTGCCGGAAACCAGCGGCCAGTACCCCTGCCACCGCTTCCTGCATGCGGGCTTCGCGCCCACCGCCATCAAAGACGAGCCAGCGCGCGCCGAATGTGGCGTCGTAACGGTTCCTTGGTCCGGGCCTCTCCACACCACCGGACGAGTCCAGAAGATTTTGCGTCAAGCGCGAGGCGATGCTTCTGGATACGCTGGAGACCACGCTCTGCGCGACGCTGGAGGCCAGGGTACCCGAACCCGCCGCAGCACCTGTACCGCCGGGGATGGATGCGCTGCCGGTTCCTGCGGATTTTGGATACAACTCAGGAACGTCGCTACGCCTGGCGCCGGAAGTGAAGCCCACCTGGGGTAGATACTCAGCCTTGGCTTCTCCCGCACCAGCCGCGGCCGCCCGGATTGCCTGCCATGCGGAGCTTGTCGAGGGGTTGTGCTCCAAGGCAATGGCGACACACTCGGCCAACGACAAAGTGCTCCCCGACAACTCGTGCTTCGCGTCCGAGGGAATTGTCTCCGAGTAGTCACGTTCGAGACCCTCTGCTTCGAACGGCTTTGACCGTGATGCGGGCAGTCGGTCGTATTCGCGCCAGGGATCGAGGTTCGCGCAACCGCCGAGCGCGAGGGCGTAGAACACCAAGAGCAACTTGATTCCGTGTTTCAAGTGCAACACATGTACTGCCCTCGAGGCATCGGTCCGTCGACACGGGCGATCTCTTCCGGACGTTCGCTTCGGATTGCCGTCAGACGGGCCTCGGCCTCGGAGAGCTCCGCCTCGCAGAGCGCCACCTGTGCCTGAAGCTCGTCCTTCTCTAGCGTTGCCAGTTCCTGTCCCTTCTTGACGGTGTCGCCGATGTCGACGTGGAGGCGCTCGACTCTGCCACTGATCCGGGCACCCACCTTGACCTCGGCTCCCACCTGGGCACGCACCGCGCCGGTTGCCAGAACCGTCAGAGCGAAGTCCCTGCGGACGACCTGGGCCGTTGCCGGGTTGTCCGAACGCTCTGATCCGCTCCCAAGGCTCCACCAACCGACGCCGACGGATCCCGCTGCCAGGAGCAGCAGCGCGAAGAGGGTCTTCTTGGTTCTCGACTTGGACTTCTTCTTATCCGGCATTCAGACCCCGGTCATGTGGGGAGGCGGCAGCGGGACTATGGCATCAAGCAGGGCTTCCTGCTCGACGTCGCATGCCCGCCGCAGGCGCAGTCGCTGGGTGTGCAGCCACCGCATCCGTCATTCGCATGCTGCTCGCACGTGGTGGCCTTGTCGCATGATCCGTCACCGTTGCCGTCGGCGAACGTGTCGCAGTCCGGACAGTCACCTCTGCAGTCCGAGTTCCCTTCATGACAGTCGCCGCGATCGCAGCCCTGCCCGTCACACGAGCACTTGCCGCAGTCGGCGACCGCACAGTCGGAACCCGTCGCGTCGGCGCTCTCCGCCCGTACATGCGGGTAGGCGGCCCAGCCGACGACGGCGATGGACAGCAA
>CAZKCX010000860.1:0-2381 GCA_964550865.1 uncultured Planctomycetales bacterium | reverse complement strand
TCGGCGAAGTAGATGGACGCGTCCCCGTGGTAATCCGCATTGCCGATTTGCGTGAACACGGGCACGGCGAGCCCGCTAAGCAGGGAGAGCAGCTTGTCGAACTGCGGCCGCTTGCCGTCGTAGGTCAGATCGCCCGTGGCAATCACCGCATCCGGTGCGATGAGGTTGATCTCGCGGATCAGCTCGGCCAGTCGTTCGGCCGGGCCGGGGTTCTGATGACTGATCTCCAGGTCCGTGATTTGGAGGAGGGTGATACGCTTGCGCTGCTTCGAGACGACCTGCACGGCGTTGGGACGTTGCGTTGTCTTGCGGCCGATGGTGAGGCACAGGTCGTAGAGAACGGGGGCGGGCGCATCGACCGGGATCGCCGCTCGAAGCGTCCACGGCCGTGGGGCATCGCGTTTGACGTGCACCGGCTCCAGCCGCATTGCGATATCGCAGCACCGCAGTTCGATTCGCACGTCTGATGGGCGAATCGGGTGCGGGCAACCGACAACGATGTCGAACTCCTTACCCGGTCGAACGACGACCGGCAGCCCGATCGTGGGGCGCAGGATACGGGGCTCCTCACACCGGAGCGCGCTCCGGGCGAGTCGCCCGGCGACGAAGCGCGGCGTGACCGCATCGACCGACGGCGGCGACAGCAACAGCGAAACCACGGCGAGACCGCGGACCCACGACGCCGGACGTGTGGTCGAAGGCAGTCGGCGGTCGCGCATGTGGCAGCCTTCTGGGAACAACGGCTTGCGGCATTCGACGCTCGTCATCGGTTTTCGCGGTTCTCCTCGAGGGTTGGCTGTCGGACCCACAGCGCGCTGGTACACGGCTCGTTCGGATCGTAGATCACATGCAAGGGGTCTCCGGGATGGAGCGATTCCGCCCAGGCGTAGTCGTACGTCCGTTCCTGCCCTCGGCGTTGCTCGCCCATCAGGTCGCTGAAGGCATAGCGAATATCGTAGGGGTTCTTGCTGCCGAAGTGGATGTAGCGGCGGCGGTCCACGCCGACGACCTCCCCCATGGTTGCCTCGCCGTAGGAGAGTAGCCTCCTCTTGCGACGAACGGCACGCCAGAGCGGGATCAACATCCCCAGGCCGATCAGGAGCGGCCAGCCGAAGAGCGGATAGGTCCACCAGGGAAAGATCGAGCAGCTGCCGCCCGCAGGTCTGGCGTGCTCAGGCCGCTCGGGGTCGTATTCGACATCAATGACGTCGCCGAGCTTCTTGTCTTGGATGCTGTCGTCGAACGTATAGCCGGTCGCGCGGATCGTCCTGCCTTTGTGGGTTTGGAAGGCGAAACCCACCTTCCAAGGCGAGCGACTGTTGATGTGGACGTGGCGTTTGTACTCGAGCGAGAGGATCTCGCCTGGGGCGACACGGCTTTGTTGGTCCAGCGTCCAATCCGGTCCCGGGGGGAGGTGCCCCGAGATCGTGATCGGCACGGCCAACAGCACGACCCCGAGAATGGAGAAGAACACGGCGCTGAACGCCAGCGCCTGCATACGTCGCACGAAGAACCATCGCGGCAGCTCGCGCGGCGGCGGCGGCACGTCGATCGGCGATGGTTGTGTGGTGGTCATCTTGCTTGCCCTCGCTTCCCGATGACACGGGATACGGCGAATTCCAAAGAGAGTATGCCTTCTGACGGGGCGCGTGGCAATTAGAAGTCCGCGACTGTTTTGCACCCGGCCGGTACCTTCGGCCACGGAGGTGGGGAGGGATTATCGGAGCATAGCGCACGGCGAAGCCGCCGGTGAGTGCCAAAGCGGCGACGGCGTCGCCGCACTTCACAGCGGGTGGGCCACCGCTCTACTTGTACGGAAGCCTGTTCAGCCAGGGATGGTAGGCACGAGTCAGGCAGCTCGCCATCGCTCGACACAAGCGGCTCGGGCAAACGGTCGTGATACTTGCGTGACCCAGCACTAGAATAGCGCCATGGCCCGACGACGCCGTCCATCGAAGCCCAAACCAGAGGAGGCCGCGGTCTCCCCGGCTCCGCGTTTCCTTCGCGAACGCTTTGGTTGGGCGCTGGGTGTGATCTGCCTGCTCGGGTTGATCCAGCGGACGGCGATCCTCATCGACTACGTGCGCCACAATCCCTTCGCCAAGGCACCCGTAATCGACGGGGCGATGTACTGGGAGTGGGCGGGACGAATCGCGGCCGGCGAGTGGATCGGACCGACGCCCTTCGTCTCCGCGCCGCTGTATCCCTACCTCCTCGCGGTGATCCGGGCTACGGGGGGGGGACTCGTCGGCGTCTACGTCCTCCAGCTCACCTGCGCCCAGGAGGAGGACGAGTGGGAGCCGGCGGACGAGTGGTTCTGTTCGCGGGGCGACACCACGGTCACGACGTGCTGGAGCGTGGTGGAGGAGGACCGCGAGAAG
>CAZKCX010000859.1:0-2394 GCA_964550865.1 uncultured Planctomycetales bacterium | reverse complement strand
GCATTGTCGAGGGAGAGGTGGGGAACACGAATTAGCAGCCAATTCGCGTCCCCCCGGCTGCAGATGGGCCACCCGTCCATCAGCTGAGGAGCGACGGAGCGCTAGGCAATGGCGCACGACCTGCGAGGCGAACGTAGCTTGGGCATCCTGCCCGTGGATTCTCACGGGCGAACGAGCTATCGCCGTGGCAAGTGTGCCCGTGCCACGGGGACGCACACTCTGCAAGGAACCAAACCATGACTGCACAATTCGCCGAGACCCGACGACAACCGATCTGGCTGTGCCTGCTCGTGCCGACGCTTGCGGGCGGACTGGGCTGGGGCATTCGGGGGCAGTTCGGCCACGAGAGCGGCGCGATGATCCCCGGCGTATTGATCGCGCTGTCGATCGCGATCCTGATCACGCCGTCGATGAGCGGCCTTCGGCTGGCACGATTGGCCGCGCTCGGGGCGGTGGGCTTCAGCTTCGGGGCATCGATGACATACGGCCAGACGCTCGGATTGACGCAGAACATGCCGATCCGGGAAACGGCCTATTGGTGGGGACTGCTCGGCACGACGATCAAGGGCGCGATCTGGGTAGGGCTGGCGGGGGGGTTCATGGGCATCGCCATGAGCCGCCGGCGGTACGGGGTCGGGGAGATCGCGGGGCTGCTCGTCGGAATGACTGTGCTATGGATCCTCGGCGTGTGGCTGCTGAACCTACCGCTCGATAAGAACGCAGGAGAGGTTCCGCGGATCTACTTCAGCGACTACTGGAACGTCGGCAAGGAAGACTGGAAACCGCGGATGGAGCTGTGGGGCGGACTCGGGTTCGCGCTCGCCGGGCTGATCGTTTACCTCGGGGCGTTTCGGCGGGATTGGCGCACAGTAGGCCTGACGTTCATCGGTCTGATCGCGGGCGGGTGCGGGTTCACATTCGGCCAGAGCCTTCAGGCAGCGTGTCACTGGCACGCGCCGTGGCCCAACGCCGAGCTCGCGCGGTACGTAAGCCCGTGGAAGATCATGGAGGTCACGTTCGGGCTGGTGAACGGATTCGTCCTGGCGATCGGCTGTCTCCTGCTCTATAGCCGCATCGACTATACGGAAAGCGAGGACGAGGTCTGCCTCTCGCCGAGCACGGAGGGTGTCCTCTTCGTGGTCATGGCCCTGTGGATGTACGCCTGGAACCTGAAATCGTACGGTTCGCTCGACGTGATCGCGGACGTCGCGCTGACGATGGGCATCATCCCGGCCGCGTGCATCGTCGGTGGACGGTTGTGGCCTTACCTGGGTGCGACGGCGTACATCGTGATCCCCATCGGCGGGAAGGTCGTACGGTCGGTCGTCGAGAGGCAGGGCGTATTCGCGGAGGGCACGGCCACTGTCCTGTTCCTTTTCGTCCCACTCGTGCTCATGCTTGTCGTAGGGCTGGCGGCGATGCGTCGGGGCGACGGCGAACCGACCGGTGTACGCGTCGGCCGGTGGATGCTCTACACCTGCGTCTGGGTCTACACGGTCTTCAGCCTGTCGCAATCGGTCTTTCGCAAGAGCTTGTGGCTCGCCACGGACAAGGATGTCGAGGCGGCCGGCGGTATGCTCGGGCTGATCAAGGAGTCGCTCGGCGCGGCGTTGACGGTCGAGACGTCCTTCCTCGTCATGGCGATCCTGGTTACCGTGTTGGTGGCGCGAACCGCCCGCCGGCGAAACGCACAAGCAGCGTGATCGCCTCGCCACGCGGAGATCGAAATCGGAGCCACCCATGAAGACGTGCCCGAAATGCGGAACCCAGAACGACGACCTCTTCGCGCGGTGCGCGCGGTGCAACGCCCGGCTGCCGCGGATCACCGACGAGGCCCACGCGCCGGAGGGCGCAACCGTCGGTGATCCGATCAGGCCGAACGTCGGACTGGCCGTGTTGGCGACGATCCTGTTCGTGCCGTTCGGCGTGCTGTCGTTGATCCAGGCGGGGCAGGTCAAGGGCTGGTACCAGGTGGGACAGATCGACCGCGCGGAGGCCGCCGCCGCGGGCACGAAGCGCTGGGCCTACATGGGGATCGTCGTCGGCCTGATCGTCAACGCGGCCCTCGTCATCGCGATGCGGCTGGCGTAGGTCGGGGCGACAAGCTGCGGACGGAAGTGTGGCCCAGTCGCCCTCGACTGGGAGTAAATGCAGCTCCTCACGGCCGAGGGCGGCCGTGCCACAAGCTGCGGACGGAAATGTGGCCCAGTCGCCCTCGACTGGGAGTAAATGCAGCTCTTCACGGCCGGGGGCGGCCGTGCTACAGTAACTCATGGGCAAGCTTGTCACGGCGAAGCGAAGCCGGAATGCCCATGCTACGAGCACTCACGGCCAAGATGGCCGTGCTACTGGGGTCGGCAGAACGCTTGTTCCGTTCGCAGATCGCGACCCAGC
>CAZKCX010000858.1:0-2400 GCA_964550865.1 uncultured Planctomycetales bacterium | reverse complement strand
CGACCATGACCCGCATCGGGTTGATGCGATACCAGTTCACCTCGAGCCGCCTGCCCGTGATCGCCACCACGACGCCGAGCAAGGCGAGCCCCGCCGTCAGCAACGCCAACAACGCACCCGCCGGCTGCGACCAGAACGCGCTGAAGAGCTGCCCCCTCACGGTATGGGCAAAGCTCGTCGTCATGCCGCACGTCGGACAGGGCAGCCCCGTCGTCAGCAGAAACCCGCACGCACCGAATCCCAGTTGCCTGTGCGTGCCCACGCCGCCGGGATTCGGGTCGATCCAGGCCGCCACACCGAGGATGGCCACACAACCCGCCACCACACCGAGCGCCGTCAGACGCGTGAAGTTCGAGCGGTCCTCGCTGAAGGTGACCAGCGGACCCAGCGGATGCTCGGCGGGACCCTCCGTGGATTCCACATCCGTGGCGGCGTCGGGAAGATCTGCAGGGTCGGTTGTGCGCTGCGCGGAATCTACCATGGTCTCGTCCCTGTCGGGCCCTCTCTCAGCGTATTCTAGCATGCCTGACGCGTCAAATCTTACATCGACCAGGACGGGCTTGCGTCCTCAGCCTTGTTTCCGCCCGATACGCCCGGCCCCATCGTTTGTCGACGGCATGGGCCGGGACTATACTCGCGGAAAGACGGTGAAAGGTCCGTCAGTCGATAGGCGCATGGCCAACTGCAGGGAAACCCATGCATCGCAAGAGCAACGCAATCTGGTGGGCCTTGGCCTGGCTGGTCGTCCTCGCCGGGGCGACCGTCGTGGGCTACCTGTCCTGGCCGGAAGGCCCGACGCCGGGCAGCGGCCAACCGAACCTGATCCTCATCTCCATCGATACGCTCCGCGCGGATCATCTCGGCTGCTACGGGTACGGACACCCGACCAGCCCGAGCGTCGACGGCCTCGCCGCCCGCGGCGTGCGGTTCCAGACCGTGATCGCCCAATCGCCGTGGACGCTCCCCTCCCACGTCTCGATGGTCACCGGCTTGTATCCGCATCGCAACGGCGTAGCGACCAAACGCCACAAGCTCGACCCGACCGTGCCGACGCTCGCGAGCCTTCTACGCGACAAGGGCTACGTGACGGGAGCGTTCACGAACTCCGACTGGCTGACCTCGCGACAGGGGTTCGATTCGGGGTTCCGCGATTTCGAGCACGTGTCGGAATGGGACGGGCCTGAACTCGTCAACCGGGCCGAGATCATCACCACCAAGGCCATCGAGTGGATTCGCGCCAACGATCACGAGCCGTTCTTCCTGCTCGTGCACTACTACGACGTCCACAGCGACTACCGGCCCGACGAGCGCTACCGCGAGATGTTCGTCGATCCGGACTACGCCGGCGAGATCGACGGCAGCACCGCGCAGCTCCTCCAGGTCCGCAAGGGCAAGCGCGAGCTCAGCCCCGCCGACGTCCAACAGCTCGTGAACCTCTACGACGCGGAGATCCGGCAGCTCGATGAGCAGCTTCGCCGCCTGACCTGGTTTCTCGAGCAACGCGGCCGCAACCAGGATACGTTCGTGATCTTCACCAGCGATCACGGCGAGGAGTTCATGGAGCACGGCGGTGTGCTGCACGGCAAGACGATGTACGAGGAGGTGATCGCCGTCCCGCTGATCATCACCGGACCCGGGATCCCCGCCGGCGAGGTCGTCGAGGGCGTTACCCAGATCACCGATATCGTCCCGACGGCGCTTGCCCTTCTGGAGAAGGAGGCGAGCGTCACGTTCGACGGTATCGACCTGCGATCCTCGTGGGGGCCCACGGGGGCGCCGGATCAGAGTCGTTTCGCCTTCGCCGAGGCCGACTGGCAAAATGCCGAGCCGGATATCTTGCGCATGGTCCGCAACGAGCGATTCAAGCTGATCTACAACCGGCACGACGGCTCGCGGAGGCTATACGACCTGGTGGAGGACCCGGCGGAGACGAAGGACATCTCCACAACCCAAATCGAGGTCACCGCCCTCTTCATGCGGATGCTGCGGAGCCTCGCCAGCGGCGGCCGAGACGCCGCCCCCGTCAAACCGCCCTCCAAGGAAACCGAAGAGCGGCTGAAAAGCTTGGGGTATCTATAGGGCCGGCTCGCACCCATCGCGGTTCCAAGGGCTCACCGTCCGTCGGTGCGTGGGCGCGAAACACTCGCCTTCAGGCGACACCTTCACCTGGCCTATGTCATGGTGCTTTGTGACGCCGACGGGGACGGGCAAACGCGCTTCAACGGCAACGCTCCTTCACAGTCGCGTCTCTCATCTGCCGCGTCCCATGCGGTGGGTCAGTCACTTTGTTCAAAACAGCGAAGGCTCATCGCCCGTATCGGCGGGTGGGGTGCGTTTCTTCCTCGGCGACATGTCCAGATGGGCGTACGCCTCGTTCGTGACCTGTCTGCCCTGGCGGGT
>CAZKCX010000857.1:0-2403 GCA_964550865.1 uncultured Planctomycetales bacterium | reverse complement strand
GACGTGCCTGACCTTGGCGTGGTACCGTCGATTCGTGCTCGGGGAGGAAGGGGCGCGGGCCATCACCGACTCCTCGTGAGCGCGTCCTCGTCGGCGGGTCGAATACTGCGTGCTTGAACGCCCGCGACACCGTACCCGAGCCGCCGGATTCAGCCAGCGCGGCCGCGCGGCATGAATGCCGCGGCCCGAGCACCAACCGTGGCTTGTGCCCGAGCTGTCCTCACTCGCACTACGTGCGAAACACATCATTAGCGTCCCCCTTAACGCCCTCCGCCATAAGATCCGCCATGCCGACGGGTTAAGACTGGACTCCGTCCGGGCAGATCGCTACTATAGGGAGTTTCCAGGTTCACCGCCCGGACGGACCGGGAATTGTTCACCTTTGTCTAGGGACAGGATACGAGAGGCAGCGGTATCGCAATGGCAACCATCGAACCCGGCGGCAAGGTCAAGGTCGTCGTTACGTCGGAGCCGAACACCAGCAAGGCATCGAAGACGCTCGCGCGCGTCTTTCTGAAAGATCCGCAGGTCAAGAAGTTGCGGCGGAACCGTCGCAAGCCGATCGACCCGAGAATCCGCGCGGGGCGCATCTGGGCGGTCCGTCCGAAGGGCAGCGCCCTTTGGCCTCCCGCCCGAGGCGAGTCCTGCGAGATCAACTGTACGCTGGATGTCGCACGTGACCTCGAGAGCGTCAAGCAGTACGTCGAGGTCGCGCCGGTCTAGGCAAAACGCAAGTCTACTGGGAAAGCATACCGCTACGGGAGGAACTCCGGTGCGAACCATAGCGCAGGCTCGTCGGCCGTATGGTTCAGGAGTGGGACAGAAGCTCACCGGCGCGGTCTTGGGCGCGTCCCTGGTCCTGGGAGCCCTGGGCTGCTCCCAGCTCAAGCCCGTTTATCTGCCGCCTCCACCGTCGCCGCCGGACTACGACCGGCCGCTCCCGCCGGGCGAGCTCGCCCTTCGGAAGATCACCGACCCGAACCAGATCCCCGACTTCTCCGGGGCGATGGGCGACCCCGAGTCGCTCAAACAGGCCATCCGGCGCAGCATCAACTACATGAGCAAGCCCTCGAGCAAGCTCTTCTACCCCTACGGCGAGATCACGCATGCGCACTCGATGGCCAGCCTGAAGGCCTTCCTCGCGATGCTCGAGGAGGGCGTCACCGGCGGCGATGCCTTGAACGAGCGCATCCGCCAAGACTTCGACGTCTGGATCTCCGTCGGCTGCGACGACAAGGGTACCGTGCTCTTCACGGGCTACTACTGTCCGATCTTCGAGGCCAGCCGAACCCGCACGGGCGAGTTCCAGTATCCGCTCTACAAGCGGCCGCCGGACCTCGTCAGCGATCCGAAGACCGGTGAGATCCTCGGCCGCAAGATGCCCGACGGCAGCTTGCAGCCGTACCCGACGCGACGCGAGATCGAAGAGAGCGGCATGCTCCGCGGCACGGAGCTCGTCTGGTTGAAGGATCGATTCGAGGCCTACGTCGTCACGGTGCAGGGATCGGCCAAGCTCCGCATGCGCGACGGTTCGATCTTCGAGATCGGCTACGCCGGCAGCAACGGCCGCGACTACGTCTCGGTGGGGCGGGCGCTGCTCCGCGACAAGAAGCTTTCCAAGGGCGACCTCTCGCTGCAGGGTCTCATCCGCTACTTCAAAGAGAACCCGCAGGACATGGACTACTACCTGTGGCAGAACCCCCGCTACGTCTTCTTCATGCCGCGACCGGGCGGACCGTACGGCAGTCTGAACGAGAAGGTCACCCCGTGGCGGACGATCGCCACGGACAAGGACGTCTTCCCCCGGGCAAACGTCTCCTTCATCGTGGCCGAGGGCTTCCCGCTGCCCCAAGACGGCGGCGAGCTCGGCTCGTACCGCGCGTTCGCTTGCGATCAGGACACGGGCGGGGCGATCCGGGCCGCGGGGCGCTGCGACGTCTACGTCGGCGAGGGAGAGGCCGCCGGTCGACTCGCGGGGCACGTCTATGCCGAGGGCAAGCTCTACTACCTCTTCCTCAAGACGGCTCCGCCCCCGGTGATGGAGGCCGCGCCACCAGGTGAGCCCAAGCCGCCGACGTAGCAAACGCGCACAATACGCCGTTTCTGGACTGCGGCGTCTCGACGCCGCTTTGGCTTCAGGCTGGACCGGGGCTTCCCCGACGACTAGACTAGTGTTGTGTCGCAACTCATTCGATGGGCGTCCAGCCGATGGGTGACCCACCTCTTCAGAGGTGGGGATCACGAATTGGCAGCCAATTCGCGTCCCCCACGGCTAAAGCCATGGTCCACCCACTCATCAGCTGAGGAGCGACAGAGCACTAGATTGGCAGGACCTTCCCGAGGGATCGCTCCGCTGCGCGGACGACGGGCTCGACTCGCGGATGGGCCTGGAGTTTCGTCGCC
>CAZKCX010000856.1:0-2410 GCA_964550865.1 uncultured Planctomycetales bacterium | reverse complement strand
GATTGGACCAGATCGTGGCCGCGATCGTGTGCCCGCCCGCGCAGATCTGTGCGAGGAACCAGACGCGATTCTCCCGCGGGTCGACCGTCGACTTCACGCCGCCGATCGCCACCCCGCACCAGAACGTCACGGCGATGACGGCCATCAAGATCACCCCGCGAGCGCGGTGGCCGATGTACCAGTGCCCCAGACCGGGAAAGACCCAGGCCAGCAGGCCTGCGATCGTCGAGTTCGGGACGAAGGCTCGAGGTTTGTGGGGTTTGGCCATGGTGGTGGTGTTCGATTACGTTCCCGCGTAGGGGCAGCTACCGTCGGCACACGTCCCGCAGCTTCCGCTGGAAGACGAGCCCGAGGGCGACGATTCGGCGCTTCGCGCGGCGAAGACGCTCAGCTGCCGGACCGTCTTCTTGCTCCCACACGACGGACAGGCCACCTTGGCTTTCGTGGTCATGCTCCGAACCAGCTCCTCGAAACCGTGGCCGCAATCTTCACATTGGAACTCGTAGAACGGCATCAGTCACCTCTCGCCGCCAGGCGCTATCGGCTCGTATCGCAGTATAGATGGGCCCGCTCCGACGGGCAAGCATCGAGGCATTCGCACCTCGGGGAGAAGACCCGGTCTGCTCTTCGTCCGTACGGGAGGGCGCGTGGGTTCATGCGGTGTTCCCACATCGAGGCCTACAGGAATTCGTCGATGTCATCCAGGGAGGTCACCGTATGCTTCGGCTCACCGCCGGCGGGAGGGGGACGGTGCGACATCAGATTGTCGGGGCGATTCACCATGATCGTCAGCCACCCCAAGCGGTTGGGCGCGACGAAATCCTTGCCGCGATCATTGCCGACGTACGCACAAGCCCGGCCGGAGCACCCCGTCGATTCCTCGAGCTGCCGGAAGCCGCGCTCGTGGGGCTTCCAGAACGCCTCGCCCCACTGCCCCGTCATCACGATCGCGTCCACACGGTCGGCCAGGCCCAGCCGGACGATCTTCGTTCGCTGCTTCTCGACCGGGCCGTCGGTAAGGATGGCCAGCTTGTGGTTTGGTCGAAGCCGGGTCAGGGCGGCATCCGCGTCGGGGTAGAGGGAGATGTCGGGTTCGTGCATGCGATAGATCTCGACCATTCGCGGGACGAGTACATCGGCGTCGTCGCGGCCGAGGTCGTCCAGTAGGGCGTTGAAGACGCGCGTCCGGTCTCCGCTTCGGTAATGGTGGACCATGCGTTCGACCAGATCGAACGGGGCGTCCAGCGCACCGCGGAGGGCTTCCGCCACGGCACGCCAGCCGCTCAGCGCATGCTGCCACTCGGAATAGAGCGTGTCGTCCAGGTCGAAGACGACCAGTTCCACCGGCCGATTCGGACGGTCCATTGCCGCAAGCTCCGGAGCGCCCCGTCATCGCAGGGCATCTTCCTGGGGCGTGATCCTTACCGATGCTGCTGCATGAGTACAGGGAGGCGGCGGCTACCGCAAGAGTTCGGCTTCCTCCCTGTGCGGTTCGTCGTTCTTCCTCGATCGTCGCGCCATGGTCTTGGGATTTCCTTGCTCCCCGTGGCCATCCAACGGGAGAATGATCGGGGGGCGCGAACCCATGAGACGTTTGGAGGATTCCACGATGGCCAAGCAAGGCATCAAGGTCGGCAATAAGGCCCCGGCGTTCACGCTGCCGGACCAGGACGGCAAGAAGGTCTCGCTAAAGGACCTGCAAGGTCAATGGGTCGTTCTGTATTTCTACCCGAAGGACAACACCTCCGGCTGCACGAAGGAGGCGTGCGGTTTCACCAGCGAGCTGAGCGAGTTCTCCAAGCTCGGCGCGACGGTGATCGGCGTGAGCCCGGATTCGCCCGAGAGCCACCGGAAGTTCATCGACAAGCAGAAGCTCAAGATTTGCCTGCTGAGCGATCCGGACCATAAGGTGCTCGAGAAGTACGGCGCGTGGGGCGAGAAGAATATGTACGGAAAGAAGTCGATGGGCGTGATTCGCTCCACCGTCCTCATCGACCCGGAAGGCCGCATCGCCCACCACTGGCCGAAGGTCAAGGTCGACGGCCATGTTCAGGCGGTGCGCGAGAAGCTCCACGAGCTCAGGTCGGCGCTCGTTTCGTAGGCACAAAAAAACCCGCCGCTACGCCGCGACGGGTCTACCATGAAGGAAAGGTCATTGGATTCATAGACACGCCACCGGGCCAAGTCAAACGGCCTTTCCCGGTCGGTGCCGAAACGTACGTACGGTCTTTCCTCTTGCGATCTTATCGGCCCGAGTCGCCGCGATTTCGCATCGAAGTGACGACGCTCGAGCCAACGAGGCCGCGTTGCGCCTCCCACTGTGCCTTTCGCCCAGCGGTCTCTCTTCGACCGTTGCTAGTACCGCGTTTCACAAGTTGTGCGACTATGGACAGGGCAACGCATGCCACGG
>CAZKCX010000855.1:0-2412 GCA_964550865.1 uncultured Planctomycetales bacterium | reverse complement strand
CAGGTCGCGCAGGGTGTCGAGATTGAGGCTGTCGGCGATCAAGAAGAGACTTCCGCGCGGATTGCCGCTCAGATCCTCCAGGTGCCCCGCCACCGTAAGCTCGTTCTCGCCGATCCGGACCCGAAGCTCCTGGCTGTCGAACTGCTCGCGGGAAAGAGAGGCCTCGCCGTCGATCGTCAGCGGTTCGTCGCCAAGCTTGGATCGAACGCCCTCGGCCACGATCGTCGACGGCCCGAGGCGGACCCGATCGCCCTCGCCGGCGAGCGAGATGGTGCCGCGTACGCTCCCGGTTAGAGGCGGCTCCACGAGCCCCGGGGTGAGCTTCTGGAACTCCTCGAGCGCGGGCACCTCGTACTCGGCCGACAGGGAGAACCCGCCGAGCCGCGGCGCCGTCGCTTCGGCCTCATGCTGCACCCAGAAATCCCCCTGCCCCCGGCATCGCAGATTCCCCGCGCGGACGCCGTACTCCCGAACGACAAAGGACGTCGCCGTTCCCGCCTCGGTGGAACCGGTCCGGCTGGCCAAATCGAACGATATCGCGAGCTTCGTGCCGGGGGGCTTGACCAGGTGCGGCGACGCGTTGATGTTCAGCCGATCCGCCCGGACCTCGCCGGACAGCGTGCACTGGTCGGGGTCCAGGGCGAACCGCATCTCGGACTCCGCCGTGCCGATCAGATCATAATCGCGCGCGACACGGTCGATCGCCGGGCTCAGCGATCGAAGCGTCGCATCGAAGACCACCGTGCCGACCAGCCGCACGGCGAGCTCCCGGAACGGACTGCTCTCGATCCACCAGCGCGGATTCCGCGCCATGTAATCGCCCGTCAGCTTCCGGTGCATGCCGGGCTGCGTGACGATGCGCCCCTCCTTGGCCGCAAAACGACACGAGGCAAGCGCGGCGCTGAGCTGCCGCACCATGATCTCGTGGGGCTTCGATTCATCCGCGGTCGGAAGGCTCTCGACGACGGCCCGCACCTGGCAGGGCACGCCGGGCGCCTTGTCCACCGGCTCTTCCCCCGGCAGGTGCATGCCGAGGCGCGTCGCCTCCAAGTCAAGGTCGATCACATGACGATCGGGATCCCGACGCGATCGCAACGCGAACGAGGCGCCGCCGGTAAGCCGGTACTCCTCCGATTGGCGCTGCGTCCTCGGCAGATGCCCGAGACAATCCGGCACGTCGGACGTATCCGCCCGCACGATCGCGTGCTCATGCCGGGCGCCCCAACGATACTCCGCGTGGCCCGTGAGGGACGCGATACGGAAGTCGGCCTCGTGCCGGTGGCGGAAGATCGGCGCGTTCCGATCGTACAGGTAATCGAACGCAATCGTCGTGGGCTCTCCTACGCCTTTGCGGAACTCGTCGGCCAGGTCGATCCCCAACGCCGTCGCGTCCACGTCGGCGTGGACGCGCCACAGCTCGGGAACCATCTCGTCGTGGTCGGCCGTGTTCTTCAGGTTGACACCGATCGCCATCGTGCAGTCGCCCGTCAGGGGCTGCCCCTGCTCGCGGATATGGCGCTTCAGCTTCGGCGAGGCCTCCAACAGCTCCTCGATCGACTCGATCTCCACCCTTGCGGCCATGTGTCCGTGCGCGATGTACCGCGAAGGCGTCGAGCCCTCGACCGTCCCGCCGACGGAATCGGCCCCGGTGACGCGCTGGACGGAAAGCCTCCCCCGTGACGACGCCGGGTCGATGCTCGCGCGACCCCGCCCACAGCGAAGGTCCAGCCCGATGCGCGTCAACTTCCCGCGCGGCTCACGGGCCAGCACCATTTCCGTCGACGCCGACAGCGCCTTGTCGCGAGGCTTCTCGATCCACTCCCCCGCGCTGAACGTCGAGGAGGGGGGCACGTTCAACGTCGCGTGGAGGAACGTGGCGTCCGGCTCGGCCTCCGAGGAATTCATGTCGAGCGCGAGGCTCATCGGACCGGCCAACCGTACCCCCCGCAACGGCTCGGCCAGCGCGGGCAGCGACCGGGTCAAGAGATCGGCCGCCTGGGTGTTGATCCGCAGACGCCCCCGCGTTTCGTGCAGGAGCGTGTGAAGAGAAAGCTCCTCATCCACGGTCCCCTTCGGACTTCGGCCGATATCCTTCGCCGATGATAGGGCGTGCGGCAGAGGAACCTCTCCACTGGCGTGCAGGGCGGCCATTCCCACGCGAGCCTGAAGCTCTCGAACCGTCAGCCGATTCGCTCCGGCCGCCAGGGCAAGATCCAATCGGAGCGAGGCCGGATCCCCTGCGGCCACATGCACGGCATTCGGATGATCCAGCTCGGCGTTCGTCCCGTCGATCTCGAGCCGCAGCCGATCGCCCACGGTCGACTTGTGATAGCGGAACTCGAACTCGCAAGCGCCTCGCGCCTCGGTCTCGGGCCCGAGCAAGGCGTCGAACTCCGGCACGGACCGCCGCAG
>CAZKCX010000854.1:0-2416 GCA_964550865.1 uncultured Planctomycetales bacterium | reverse complement strand
CTCGCCAGCGCCTACAACGGCTTCGGCGATTGCGACGCGATCGGACTCGGCGCGATGGCCAACGCCTCGTTCTACCAGCACTACCCGCTCAAGCCCGAGTACCCGCAGAAGTGGATCACGCACGAGCAGCTCAAGCAGCGCGGGTATCTGACCGCCGACGGAAAGGTCCACTTCGACGGCCGTGAGTTCATCGTCTTCTACGTGGGCGACTACGACGCCGCCGCGTGGCTCTATCAGTTCATGCCGACGGCGTGGGCGAGTCCGGCCCGCGGCAAGGTCCCGCTGATGTGGTGCATCAGCCCGGTCCTCGCGCGGCGGGCGCCGATGGCGATGGACTACCTCCGCCGCACGGCCACCCCGAACGACTACTTCGCCGCCGCCGACAACGGCGCGGGATATCTCAACCCCGGCATGCTGCAAGAACCGCGACCGTATTCGGGACTTCCGAGCGGCCTCGGCGCCTGGGCGGCGCACTGCAAGCCGTTCTACAAGCAGTGGGGGCTGACGATCACGGGCTTCATCATCGACGGCTTCGCGCCGGGCCTGAACGCCAAGGGCTTCGCCTGCTACGCGAGCTTCAGCCCGAACGGCATCGTGCCGCAGAAGGTGCCGCCCGCCCTCCTGCACGGCGATATGCCCGTGCTCCGCGCGGACCATGACATCAACCATGGGCCTGCCGACGCGGCAAAGCACATCGTTGCGCGGGTCAACGCACGCAAGCTACCCTTCCACTGGTTCCGCAACATCCTGAAGAGCCCGGAGTGGTACGTCGCCGTCGTCGATCAGCTCAAGAAGCTGAATCCGAAGATCGAGCTTCTCGACGCGCCGACGTTCTTCGAGCTGCTCCGCGTCTACCTCAAGAATCATCCCGAGGTCGCCCGTGGCCAAACGCCTTGAAGACGACGGCATCCAGCGCCGCGCGATGCGAGCCTTTCGGCCTTCTCGTGTGGGGGAGGCTGCCGAGCATTCATCGCCAATGCGAACGGGCAGACTGTCGATAGCGGTTGCCACCGTCGCCGTGTTGCTGCCTCTGACTCCCCTACCGCCCCCTTGGGCCCTGGCCGCACCACGGTCTCGGCCCTCGCCGACGCGCATGGAAGAGGTCCGCGTAAACGACGACCAAAGCGGCTTCGTGTTGGCGACGTCCGGGCGGAGCTTCACCCCCTGGGGATTCAACTACGATCACGACGAAGAGGGACGGCTCATCGAGGACTACTGGCAGGCCGAATGGGACAAGGTCCGCGAGGACTTCTCCGAGATGCGCCGCCTTGGTGCGAATGTCGTCCGAGTGCATCTCCAGGTGGGCCGGTTCATGCGGTCGCGAGAGGAGACGAACGCCGCCGCCTTGCAGCGTCTTCGGGACCTGACAAGGCTCGCGGAGCAAACGCAGCTCTACCTCAACCTGACCGGCTTGGGCTGCTACCACAAGCAGGACGTTCCTCCGTGGTACGACTCCCTCAACGAGGAAGACCGGTGGAGCGTGCAGGCCCGCTTCTGGGAAGCGATCGGCAAGACGTGTGAGGCCAGCCCGGCGATCTTCTGCTACGACCTCATGAACGAGCCCGTCGTTCCCGGCAAGCCGCGAAAGGCGGGAGATTGGCTTGGCCCCGCGTTTGCGGGCAAGCACTTCGTCCAGTTCATCACGCTGGACCCCAAGGATCGAGCTCGACCGGCCATCGCACGGGCCTGGATTCGTCGACTGCGTACGGCCATCCGCAAGCACGATCGCAGGCATCTCATCACGGTGGGGCTTGTCCCGTGGAGCCTGGGCCGACCCGGTCTCAGCTCCGGCTTCGTGCCCGAGGTGATCGCGCCGGACCTCGACTTCATCAGTGTCCACATCTACCCCGAGCGATCGAAATCGCCGGAGGCGATCGAGACGCTGAAGGGCTTCGCGGTGGGCAAGCCCGTCGTCATCGAGGAGATGTTCCCCCTGAAGTGCGGCATCGAGGAGTTCGATCAGTTCCTCACCCGCTCGAAAGAAGTCGCCCGCGGTTGGTTCGGATTCTACTGGGGCACGACGCCCGAGGAGTATCGCCGATCCGCCCGGAGGGTCGACGCCCTCATCCTCCGTTGGCTCGAGCTCTTTCGACGCCGGGCACGTGAGTTTGTACACTAGACGGCTTTCAGGCAAGGTTGATCAGTGCTCCGAAGAACACCTAATCTCTGGGCGGCAGATGCGTTCACCCATGAGGGACGCGAATCGCCAGTCGAATTCGTGTCGCCCACCTCTGAAGAGGTGGGCCACCCAAGCTTTGTGAACTGTCCAAACATTCTTGCATGTAGCTTAGTCCAGTACCGCGCCCTGCAAGTTGTGCGACTGTGAATAGGACAGCACATATCATGGTCGTTGCCCGAGCCGTTGTTGCCCGAGCCGCCGGATTCATCCGGCGCGGCCGCGCGGCATGAATGCCGC
>CAZKCX010000853.1:0-2420 GCA_964550865.1 uncultured Planctomycetales bacterium | reverse complement strand
GCATGGTCCGGCCCCGCCACTCGACGTGTTCCGTCTCGTGGCCGATGACCTCCAGCGTGGACAGCTTCACCGTTCCGGTGCCCGTGTGCCGAACGTGGACCTCGACCTCGCGCATCGCGGGCAGGATGCGGAGGAGCGAGATCTGCACGGGGTCTTCCTCCAAGCGCGTGCCGTGGATGCAGGCGGGCTTCCAGGTTCGGTCGACGTAGACGAACGAGAACGGCTTGCCGCCGGAGAAATGCTCGGTGAGGGCGTTCAGCTCCAGCACGGTCATCTCTCCGGGCTCGAGGTGCTCGTCGTAGAGGCGGTGCCAGGCCAGGAAGCCGCCGAGCAGCCAGTGCGACTCGTCCTTGCCGTTGACGCGATAGAACGCCAGGCGGACGGGCTTGTCCGTGACGTTTCTGAGATAGACGAAGACCAGACCGCCCTTGTTGGGTCGTTCGTTCTCGATCTCGGTGACGGCCTCGGTCTCGTATCGCGCGGGGCGGAAGTGCACGTACTCGACACGGAGCTTCTCTCGAAGGCCGGCGTGCCGGTCAATGCCCTTCTGCTCGGTCTGGGCAAGACAGGAGGAGGCCCCCGACAGACTGGACAGCACGAATGCCGTGGTGAGGCCGATGGCAGGTTGACTTCTCATGGTTCTCCTCTCTTATCGATTGCCGGTCGCGCTCCCTACCGACCGCGCGGAGCGCATATCATGACCGTGCCCGGTCGACCGGACAAGGGTTGGACGTGCCCTGACGATGCCGAGGTCGGGCAGCGGACTGCTGCTTCAGCCCTTCACCGCGCCGAGCTGGATCCCGGCCACCAGCCGCTTCTGGAGCAGGATGAACAGCACGATCAGCGGCACGACGCACATCACGGTGGCCGCCATGAGGTATTCGGTTTGCTGACCGTATGTTGTCTGGAAGGCCAGCATGCCGATGGGGAGCGTACGAAGGTGGTCATCCTTGATCATCACGAGCGGCCAGAAGAACGACTGGTAGTTCCCGAGGAACGTGAAGATCGTCAGCGTAATCAGGCCCGGTCGGGCGAGCGGCAGGATCACGTCGAGAAAGATCTGGATGTGGCCCGCCCCGTCGATCTCGGCGGCCTCGTCCATGCTCGGTGGGATCGTCATCATGAATTGGCGCAGCAGGAACGTGCCGAACGCGCTGAATGCGGCCGGGATGATCAGGCCGGCGTAGCTGTTGACCAGGTTGAGGCTGACCATGATCTGGTAGTTGGGGATCATCAGCACCAGCCCGGGGATCATCATCGTCGCCAGGTAGAGCAGGAAGATCTTGTCGCGGCCGGGCCAGCGGATCCGGCTGAAGGCGTAGGCGGCCATCGCGCTGGTCAGCACCTGCAGCGTCGTGACGAACGTCGCAATGAAGAGGCTGTTGAAGTACCAGCGAGGGAAGTTCAGGTCGAGCTCCTTCTTCATGTGCGGGTCGGGCCGGTAGCGCAGCACGACGAGGTAGTTTCCCGGTTGCGAGTCGTGGGGGACGAGGTGCGTGCCGTCGGTCTCGTTGCGGGGCTTGAAGCTGGCCGTGACCATCCAGACGAAGGGTACGGCCATCGTGCAGCTCACGACGACCATGAGCGCGAACCCCAGCAGCTTGCCGACGACGGGCAAGACGCGCGATTGCCCGGCCGACGGCGGCAGCGCCGTGGGCGTTTCGGGTGTCAGGCTGTCATGCGTCTCCGTGTCGATCGTACGTCGCTCCGGTCGAGGAATGCTGCTTCCCCAAACTCGCCCAGCAGTCCTGCTGGGTGGCCCATGGACTTCAGCCATGGGGGACGCGAATTCCCGCGCTCCGATTCGTGACGCCACCGCGGAAGCGATGGGACACCCACCTCTTGCCGAGCCGGGCGGTCCCCAGCCCGGTCCGACCCGCCTGAGGGCAGGCGGGCTCTGGTAGAAGTATCCCCGTCCCTCCATGGACGGAAGACAGGGCATCAGTAGTTCACATACCGATTCCCGAAGCGCCAGTTGATCAGCGTCAAGCCGAAGATCATGGCGAACATCACCCACGCCACGGCCGACGCGTAGCCCATATCGAGCTGCTCGAACGCCGCGGTGTAGATGTAATACGCCAGTGTCGTGGTCGTGCCCGCCGGGCCGCCGAGCGTCATGACGCGGGCCTGCTCGAATCCGCCCTGCAGGCCGGCGATCGTCGCCATGATCACGACGAAGAACGTCGTCGGCGCGAGCTGCGGCCACGTGACGTGTCGAAAGCGGGCCCACCGCCCCGCCCCGTCGATCTCGGCCGCCTCGTACAGCTCCGGCGGGATGTTGCTGATGCCGGCCAGGTACAGCAGCATCGTGTTCCCGCCGATGCCCGTCCAGATGCCCATGATCATGATGGCCTCGCGGGCGCCCAGGCCGAACCCCTTGGTGCTGAAGTAGTCCGGGAAGCTCAGGAAGCCCAACAGCG
>CAZKCX010000852.1:0-2424 GCA_964550865.1 uncultured Planctomycetales bacterium | reverse complement strand
CCCCCGTCCCTCGTCCCCCGCAGCCGACCAAGGCAACCTTGATCGTGTTGTCCTCCCCGGCATGGACCGCGGGGGCGGCCGCCACTCCCAACGCCGAAGCGGCAGCAATCCGCCCCGATCTGCTGAGGAACTCGCGACGCGACGCCCGGTTCTCTTTGATCTCACTCATGGTGGTACCCTCTGCTAGCCTTCGTCATTCGTTATTCCAATCCCTACGCCTGGCCCGGATACGCTTCGGGTGGCTAAGGAGACTATCCTCGATTGCCCCCCGCCCCACAAGGCCTTTCCAGAGCGACAAATCCAGATGCGCATCGTGCGGGTGTTGTCCATGGTGCGCACAAAACGATGCACGTCCCTAAGACTACAGCCTAAAGTTGCCTGCCATGCAAGTTCGGGTCGTGGCGATACCGATGCCGTGCCTTTCCAGCGTCTGAAGGGTTGATCCTTGATGGCTGATCTTGGCGGCGGTGTTGTGGTTTCGGGTGCAGCGGGTTTGCCATGCCGAAGTCTCCAGAAGACGGTCACGGGCAACCCGATCCAAAGGCCACGCTCGGAACCAGGCCGACCCGGCATCGCGGATCTGGTTGAGGGCCAGGCTTTCGACGGGGTACGTTGGACGCGTATCGCCGGGGCTTCGGTGGGGGAAGAACGCCCGCCTCTTCTTCCGCGTGTTCGGCCGCCGTCAATTGCTCTTGCGTGTTGTTGAGATACAAGTGGTTCACGTGGGTGAAAACCACATGCCGATGGATCGATCGCCACCACATTGCGGACCCTGGCCGACCACCGCCGGGCATTAGCACGCACTCACCGTGATCTCATAGCCAGAGGGTATCTTCGTTGTCGCCACGGTGAGATTCCGGTTGCTCTGCTGCTTGATTGTCCTCCGGAATGACCGGCGCGACGTCGGGCAAGACCCTCTGGTGGACCAGGGTCGTTTCGGTCGCTCCGCCGTATCGGGTCACGACGCGACGCGTTCGAAGTGGGCGATCTGGAGGATGCTGTTGACGGGCTCGTCGGCGAAGACGGCCCGGACGCGCATGCCGATCTTCGCATTCTCTACGCCGCCGCACTCCAGCACGTGGGCGAAAGGCGTATCGCTCCCGTCCAGCTTGATCAGCGCCAGGACGTACGGCGGGGCCTTGGGCTGGTAGGGCTCGGCGTATCGGATCACGGTGAAGGCGGTGACCTCGCCCGTCGGCTCGACGTCGACCCAATTGTCGGTTAGCACGGCGAAGCAGCGCTCGCAGGTCTGGCGCGGAGGGACGAACGTCTTGTTGCAGCTTTCGCAGCGGACGCCGAGGATCTTCTTCTCGTCGCGGAGGGCGACAAGGAAGCGGCTGCCTACGGCCCCGGCGAAGTACTGATAGGGCAACGCCATCCTGCCTTCGATGACGAATGTGTCGGTGGTCGTGTCGCCCATGTTGGATCTCCGTCTTGTCTCATCTCATGGACCGGCGACTCCCGTTCAGAGCCGCCTGTGGCGAGCTGTTGCCGAGCCGGGCTGTCCTCAGCCCGGTCTGACCCGCCAGAGGACAGGCGGGCTCGGCATCATCCTACATGAACACGTCTTCGAACCATCCCAGACAAACCATCATTCCTCGATGATCTCGAAGTGTTTGATGTCTGCCATGTGGCCATTTCGCTCATCGGCGAAGACCACCCGCACGCGCAGCCCCGCACGGATCTTCTCCGGATCGGGCGCCTCCAACAGGTGCCAAAGCGGTGCGTCGCCCTGCGTGCCGTCCAGATCGACCCAACAGGCGACGTACGGCGTCGGTCGCGTCTCGCCGGTGAGCGGGTCCGGGCTGGCGTAGTAGACGACGTCGAAGTCCCGGATGGTCCCCTCCGGTCCCAGCTCCTCCCACTCGGTCGCCTCGACGCGGCAGATCGCGCAGACCTCACGGGGCGGCAGCTGATGGCGTCCGCACTGGGGGCACCTGTTGGCCATGATCCGCTTGTTGTCTCTCAGTTCGCGTAGGAACCGGCCCATGACGGGTCCGGTGGAGAAGCGCTGCGGGATGGAGAGCACCTGGCGCGAGGCGATCAGTTCCGGTTCGGCCGTCTTGTCAGGCATGGTCGGCGCCTCCCAGTTGAGGTTTGTCCTTCGAGAGCAGCATGAGAACAGTCCACAGCGTTCCGCCGAAGCCCGAGGCAAGCGCAAGGTTCACGGGCTTGGGGACTTGATGGTCGCCGGCGGTGCCGCGGACCTGCATGGCCGCCTCGGCGACGCGGACCAGGGCGGTCGCCCCGATCGGGTTGCTGGCCATCACGCCGCCGGAGGGGTTCACGGGCAGCGTGCCGTCCATCCCGATCTCGTCGTTCTCGACGAGCTTCAGGTGCTCGTCGCCCTCCAGCAGGAGGAAGTCCCGCAGCCAGTCGAGCCCCCACCAGGCCGACGGGTCGTACATCTCGAAGACGTCGAGC
>CAZKCX010000851.1:0-2424 GCA_964550865.1 uncultured Planctomycetales bacterium | reverse complement strand
GAGGTGTAGTGAATGAGAGAGTCATACGTTGAAGGGTTAGCGGCCCACAACGGCTAAGATGCTGTAAGGAGCGACATCCGGTTTGGCTTCAAGCAGCATTTCGATTCGGCCCGATGCGTCGACGGTGTAGAGATCACGCAACTGATCGCTGTAGACAGCGAACCCAGGATGTGTCAGTTGCTCGGCAAGTGTGTTCACGATCAGGGCATGGTCACAAGACGCCTTGGTCGGGATCTTTATTCGATATTCGGTACGCTCACCGGCGAAGGCCGGAATGAAAGCTCCAGCCGGCGCGTGCTTGTTGTCCTGCCTCTTATACCGCTTCCCCTCGGGCGTTCGCCAGTAGACGTACCGCCGGGTCATTGGGGCTCCCTCCGTGGGGACTTCTTCTTCCCCTTGGCTGCGCGTTTGCGCTTGGCTTCGGCAATGCCGACTTCAGCGCGCCGCTTCGATATGACATCACTTCGCATGTCGATCATTCCCCCAAGTACGTCGCGCCGACATCGAGGCCCTGTTCCGGCGTGCCGAAGAACTCGCCGGTGTGGAAGACGCTCGGCGTATAGGCCTCGTTGCTGTACGTGAAGAACGCCAGGCTCCACGCGTCCTCGTCGCCGAAGTAGCGGAGGCGGCAGAGGTGGACGGGCGTGGCGCGGAGGCGATCGATCATCTCCTCGCGCGTCTCCGGCCAGTCTTCGGGCGGCCAGCCCGGCGTGACGTCCGGCTCGCGGTAGGCGTCGATGTAGCAGAACACGCCGCGGAAGCGAACGTCCAGGCGCGTGTAACGCCCCTTGTAGTGCGTCTCGGCGTGGTCGAGGATCCGCCGGCGCACCCGCTCCTGCACGGGCTTGGGGACCTTCACGCCACCGGAATGGGGGTCTCTGATCCACGGCACGACACCACTCCTTGACCATCAGGCCAGCTTCAGCATTGGGAGCCAGTATTCTCCACCGGAAGGGCTTCGATTCGCCTGAGGCAACCCCGAGAGGCAAGCCACCTCGCGTCATTCACCTCCCATGTGCTTGAGTATCAGTATCCTAATGACTTGTCCGGATTGAGCAACGGGAGTGGTCGGCGGGGGTGGGTGGCCGGAACGGCGTCGGCGGATGTCACCGCTTGCGTTGCTTGCCACGAGATTCCTGCGTCAAGTCGACGAGCTCGCCGTTCTTTCTCACGTAGACGGGCGTGCCGGTTTGCAGGCCCAGCTCCAGGGCCTTCTTGGCCGCACGCCGAAGCGCCTTGAACGATGCTCGGATGTCGTGGTCGGTCGATCGCATCACTCGTCGGGGCACGCGTTGTCTCCTGAGTCCATCAGCCAGGCGACGTCTGTTCGTCCTGCTCGGACGCCGGGGCCCCACTGCGAAGCTCGCGCTGTTCACGGAGAAACGCCTCGTTGCGTCCGCGCCAGTAGGCCACCTTCTCTTCCAGCGTCATCTTCCCGATGGTCTCCTGGATGCGAGCAGCCGCCTGCCTCTTCATCTCCACGCAGTCAAACGTCTTGGTCTTCATCGGCGACAACCTCCTGGGGCGTGTGGATCGCCACGACGCCGTACCCGCTGGCCTGGTTGATACCGTTGTACAGCGGGATCTTCTGGAAGTTCACGATGTGCTTGAAATTCCAGCTCACGATCACGCGACATTGTGTAACGGTCGCGATGGCCACATGCAAAGCGTCCAATTCCCACTTGGGACTCAGGATGCCGGCGTCGAGGTACGCCTGTTGGAGTTGGATACCTTCTTCGGTGATCTCCGTCGCTTCGCCGTTCTGGCGCAGTTTCTCGAAGAGGTCTTGTACGGGTTCAGGCGCGTTGGCGATCTCGTCCCGCACAAGCGATGAGATTACCAGCCGAAAGCGGCCCGCGCGAACCTGATCGAAGAACGTGCGGCTGGGCCCGGCGAACTCCTCGTCCGCAACACCACCGTAGACCGACGTGTCCGCGTAGACTCGGATAGGCCTGGCCGTCATCTCTTCCGACTCCCAAAGGCTGGGTTGCCTCAGACGCCACTGCCCGTTACGCCAGCCGAGGCGACGACGATCCTAGAACGTGGCTGACCCTCCATCGGCTATCGACGCTGCATGCATTGTATCACGATCCGCCGCGATAGCGCCCCTTGTAGTGCGTCTCGGCGTGGTCGAAGATCCGCCGCCGCGTCCGCTCCTGGACGGGCTTGGGGACCTTCACGCCACCGGAATGGGGATCTCTGACCCACGGCACGACGCTGCTCCTTGGCCATCGGGCCAGCTTCAGCATTGGAAGCCAGTGTTTTCGGCCGGAAGGGCTTCGATTCGCCCGGGACAACGCCGAGAGGCAAGCCACCTCGCATCATTCGCCTCCCAGGTTGTCGAGTAAGGGTATCCTAATGAATTGTCCGAAACTGAGTCTCTGCTTGACTCCGGTTGATAAGTTTGGTATATGTTAGGTATTA
>CAZKCX010000850.1:0-2426 GCA_964550865.1 uncultured Planctomycetales bacterium | reverse complement strand
GAGGTGAACTGGTCGCTGCCGAGGGAGCGGCAAATCATCCTCGGCCGGCAGAACATCTACGACGGCACGTGGATCAAGACGCCCAGCATGGGCTGGATGTTCGTCCCGCTGGTGCAGTACCACGGCGGCGGCGCGGCGGCCACGCTCGAACCGCTCAGCGAGCATCTCGACGCCTACGAGGCCCACCTCGCACAGAACTTCGGCAGCGGTGTGCAAGCGTGCTATCGCGGGCCGCGCCTGTACGACACGGACAAGACCAAGGCCGTCGTCAAGAAGTGGGTCGATTTCTACAAGAAGTACCGCCGGATTCTCGATTCCGACATCATCCACGTCCGCCGTCCGGACGGCAGGGACATCGACTGCATCCTGCACGTCAACCCGCGGCTCGAGCAGAAGGGCCTGGCGATGGTCTACAATCCGCTCGATAACCCCGTGAAGCGGACGTTGACGCTCAACCTCTACTACACCGGTCTGACAGAGACCGCGACAGTTCGAGAGCAGGAGGGCGAGAAACGGCAGGTCCACCTCGATCGAAAATGGAATATTCGTATACCGGTCGAGGTTCCGGCGCGGGGCGTCACGTGGTTCGTCATCGAGTAGCGCGCACGACGACCAGACACCACACTTCGACCTCCTGAATAGAAGGCCGTGGAGCTGCCGACGGGATCGCCTCGGTTCTGCAGGTGCGGCCTACCGTTCGATCCCCTCTCGCGCTAGGGCGCCGACGTGGTAGTAGTGCTTGACCTCGTTCATGTCCGTGACGAGGTCGGCGCGGTCGAGGATCCTTGGGTGGGCGTATCGCCCGGTGATCACGATCTCAGACCCGGGCGGGCGTGTGTCGATCAGGTCGAGCAGGTCGTCGACCTCCAGCAGGCCGAACTGCGTCGCGACGTTCGCCTCATCCAGGACGACCAGCGCGTATCCGCCGGCTCGCACCATGCGGCGGATCTCCTCCACCCCCCGCTTGGCGGCGTCGAGATCGGCCTTTCGCGGGTCCATCCCGACGAAGCGTGCGAAGCGCCGGATGGTAATCAGTTCGGGAAACCGTTCCAGCACCCGAATCTCACTCGACGGTTTGCCCTTGAGGAACTGCACGAAACAGACCCGAAGTCCCGCCCCGAGGGCCCGGAGGATCAAGCCGAGGGCGGCGGTCGTCTTGCCCTTCCCGTTGCCCGTGTAGACATGGACGTAGCCGCGTTGCCACGAGGGATTCCCGGGCCCGCGCGCCGCGGCTGTCTCGTGATCGATGGGGCTTGTTGCCGTTCGCGGTGCGACGTCCACTGCTGCTTCGTCCCTGAGCGTACCCGAATCCATACGGTCCTCCTCCATGACGACTAATGCTCTGTCGCTCGTCAGCGGATGGGTGGGTGGCCCATGGTTTTGGCCGAGGGGGTCCATCGCTCAAGCGATGAGGACGCGAATCCCCGGTCGAATTCGTGTCCCCCACCTCTGAAGAGGTGGGCCACCCATTGGCTGAACGCCCATCGAATGAGCTGCGACACAACACTAGGGGTGGTCGTTGGGATCCAGCGCGTCGGGGTCCAGGGCGTACAGCCGATTGTCCGGCGAGAGGAACCCGGTCCCCTCTGCGATGTTGCCCTCCTCCGCGGGATCGGTCTCCGCAAACGCATCCTTCCTCGAGTCGGCGTGGCCGTCGCACCAGGCGACGTTCGTCTTGCCAAGGTGGCGAAACCCCTGCGTGCCCGCCGCGCGACCGAAGAACCCGGGGTCGCGCAGGCCCGGCCATGGGGCGCGCATGAACTTGTTGGCGCCGGAGGCGTATTGTCCGTCCCCGAAGAGGGCACACCGATCGGGCCGACACACGTCGGTAACCTTCGCCGGAGGGACGAACCCGCTGGAGCTGAGATCGGGGACGAAGCCCACCTGCCCGGCGACGTAGCTGGTGTTGTAGTTGTAGCCGGTATACGGATCGCCCGGCGAGTTGGCGCTCCCGTCGAACGACGGGCACTGCTGCACCTTCATGATCGTCTTGCCCTGCCAAAGAAACCCGGGCTTGACCGAATGCGCACCGCTCGACCAGTCCTTCGTCACGAAGAAGTCCCAATACCGATGCACGACCCTTCCGGGCGTGGTGACGTCCATGTTCAAGAAGGCGATGGGGTAGTAGTCCTTGCTGTCGTTGGCGTAGTTGTGGGCGGCGATGGTCATCTGACGCAGATTGCTCAGGCACACCGCGGTTCGGGCCCGCTCCCGCGCGCTGCTGAGCGCGGGGACGAGGATGGCCACGAGCATCGTGATGACGGCCACCACGACCAGAAGCTCGATCAGCGTAAATGCTCCGCGTTGGCGCCGCCTCACCTCCGGCAGCTCGATCAACGTGTAGGCTCGTGTTGTGTCGCAACTCATTCGATGGGCTACCCGCGGATGGGTTCCCCACCTCTTCAGAGGTGGGGAACACAAACCGG
>CAZKCX010000849.1:0-2434 GCA_964550865.1 uncultured Planctomycetales bacterium | reverse complement strand
AAGGCATCCAGATTGAGCAACGCCTGGACGGTGAAGCCGAGGTAGGGGATCGAGTTGAATTCGTAGACCCCCTCGACGAGCATGACGTCGAGGTAGTCGAGCAGCCACGCCTCCAGGCCGTTCGTCGCGTTGTTGAAGTTGGGGTCTGTCGCTCCGTGCTGCCATAGCCATTGATTCTTGAGGTAGCGGCTGCCCTCGGTCATGAGGTGGTGGTTCTCGGTGTCGGTGACGAGCCCGTAGGAGTTCGGCACCTGCGTGCGCGGCGTGCCTCCCTCATCGATGAGGAGCACGTTGACGATGTGGTCGACGGTCGCGGGGTACAACAGCGTGGGTTCGTCCCCGAACAGGTAGAGCAACATGACCAGCCCGACCTCGGTGAAGTCGTAATCCCCGAGCGGGTTCCCCTCCCACGTGGAGCCGCTGATGCCCCAGGGCGTGACCGACGTGAGGTACTGATTGACCTCTTGGACGTCCCGGTTCTCGGCCAGCTTCGCCGCCATCACGAGCGGAGGGCCGCCCTTGTTGGCCAGACTCCATTCTCCGATGGCCCACCCGGCCCGATCCTCCACGAGGGCCTGACCCAGCATCGTCTCCACGTTGCCGAGCTCGGACGACACCGCGCCGGTCCCCATGGGGATCGCGCCGGGGCCGGGATCTAACGGGACCGTCCAAAGGCGCCCCTCCCCGTAGATTTCATCAGGAGACTGCCCCGTACATCCGGCAATGCCCATACAAGACACGGCAAAGACGAGTCCGACCGCGAGCGCTCTGTTCATGAGCCGAATGCCACCTTGTGCGGTGCCGGTCTGACTCGCCGAGATGCGTTTCGGATGGATCATGGCGTGCTCCTTCCCCCAAGCGCTCGGCTGGCTATCAAGGTAGCGCCTGATTCTATCAGATTGGCCTGAACGACTGCAGCACGCAAGCTTGTCTTTCGGAAGACACCTTCCATCCCGGACTTCCGCTTTGCTTCCGGGCAGGACTTGTGCGAGCAAATGCGCTCTTCTCGGCTTCCGCCGAACGCCCCGTCACTCGCCCACCTTGCCCGCGTCCCAGATCGTCGCGGCGACGTAGCGCTCTGTCTTCGGGTGGTCGTTGAAGTAGTAGAGCGTGACGATCTTGCCGTCCGGGCGTTGGATCGTCCGCGGGTAGCCCAGGTCGCGCCATCCGCCGTCGTCGCGGAGGATGATCACGGGACCCCAGGTCCGGCCGTCGTCGCTGCTCAGCCGGGCCTGAATCCCGTAGGGCTTCGCCCGGTGGCCGTAGGTGAAGCAGATGCGCCCGTCGGCGAGCTTGATCATGCTGGCCGGGTTGCCCTCGCCGGCGTTCGGGACGGGTATGTTGAGCGGCGCCCATGACCGACCGTTGTCCCCGCTGTGATGGGTCTCGATCCAGCGCTTGGGGCCTTCGCGGCGTCGGACGGCCGTGATCAGCCGGTTCTCGTCGAGCCGAACGGTCGAGGGCATGATGGCGAATCCCGTCGGCTCGGGGCAGATCCACGAGACGAACCGCCAGGATTTGCCGCCGTCGGTCGTCCGGACGCAGCAGGGCCTGCCTTCCTGGCGGTTCTTCTTCGAGGCCGTCAGAAAGAGCATGCAGTCGTGCCGGCCGTTCACGATGTAGTCCGTCCGGGCCATGATGCCGGGCTGGCCGAACAGCGGCAGCTTGTAGGGTCCTCGCCAGGTGTGGCCGCGGTCGGTGCTGACGTAGAACCGAGATGGGCCGCAGTCGATGCCCGTCATGCGGATCGTCATCGCGAAATCGGGATGCGTGAAGTCGATGCCGCCGGGGCAATCGAGCCACTCGGGTTCCTTCAGGCCCGGCGGGACGACGCCGTGGACGGCGCCGGGGGCCGGGATGATCACGCCCTCCTTGGCCGGGTCCTCGATCTTCCAGGTGCGACCGCCGTCGAGGCTTCTCGCGAAGACGTGCTGCTCGGGTCGCTCGCGGTCGATGGCGTGCCGGTCCGGTCCGAGGTCCTTGTGATACCCTATGCTGATGCCGACGAGGATCTCCTCGCCCCACGACCAGATGCCCCAGTTGGCCGGCCACCCGCCGAACCGGCCGGGCTCCTTGTAGACGATCACGTTCTCCACGACGCGCGCTTCCTCGCCGGCCATGATGACTCCTCCACAAAGCAGGCCCATCGCGAATGCCGTAGTGCATATCGCCATGTGAGATTCCTCCTGTGCGAGGCGCGTGCGACGAGCGATTGACCGCACGTCGAATCGATCGCCGTCACTCGCCCACCTTGTCGGGGTCCCAGATCGTGCACGCGATGTAACGCTCGGGCTGGTCGCGATGGTGGTGGTAGTAGATCGTCAGGCACTTGCCGTCGGCCCGCTGGACGGTCCGGGGGTAGCCGATGTCCCAACTGACGCCGTCGTGACGGAGGACGATCTCCTCGCCCCAGGTCTGGCCGTCGTCGTCGCCG
>CAZKCX010000848.1:0-2434 GCA_964550865.1 uncultured Planctomycetales bacterium | reverse complement strand
CAAGCCGCACACACGGCAGTTCCTCTACACGTGCTTCATGCTGGGAACCCAGCCCGAAGAGACCGTGCATATCGGTGACCTCGAGGAGACCGACATCCTCGGTGCGCGTGAGGCAGGACTCCGAACCGTCTTGCTGACCAACGGCAGACCGCACCCACAGACCGCCGCGGACGCCGCCATCCACTCCCTCGACGAGTTCCTAGACCTCCTCGACGATTGGGAGGACGCGGCATGACGCTCCTCGCCGTTGCACTCACCAGCCGAACCACCGAACAGGCGCTGGCCGACCTTCACTGCGCGGTGACGGAGTTCGGCGCCGATGCCGTCGAATTCCGCCTCGACCACATGGCGAATGTCGACATCTCGCGGCTGATGGCCTCCGTCCCCCCCGGCGTCGTCGTCATCGCGACGGCACGCGCGCCCACCGAAGGCGGCGTCGGCAAGATGTCCCACTGGCAGCGCTTCGAGGCCCTGGTGCAGGCGGCCGCCTGCTATCCCGACTACCTCGATGTCGAGCTGGTCACCTGGCAAGGCTATGCGACCTGTCGACAACGGCTGCATCCCCTGCTGAACGGTCCGCCCGGCCGTCCCAGGCAGGTCCGCTCTTGTCAGCTCATCCTGAGTTTCCACGACTTCGAGGACAAGCCCGAGGATGTCTGGGCCCAAGTGGCCGCCATCGAGGCCGAGCCCGCCCGCGTCCTCAAGATCGTCTGGAAGGCCAAGACGATCGTCGACACCTTCGAGTGCTTCGAGCTCATGCGCTCGCCCAAGCTCTCCCGGCCCATCATTGCCATCGTCATGGGGGAGCAAGGCCTCGCCTCGCGCATCCTCGCCAAGAAGTTCGGGGCGTTCCTGTCCTTCTGCTCCATCCGTCCGCTCGCCGCCTCGGCGCCGGGACAGATCACGCTCGCCGACATGAAGCAGATGTATCGCTGGGACTCCATCACCAGCAATACCGACGTCTATGGGGTGATCGGCTGCCCGATCGCGCACTCGATGAGCCCCGCGATCCACAACGCGGCCATGGCCGAGACGGACATCGACGGCGTGTACGTCCCCTTTCGCGTGGAGCACGGCTATCCGAACTTCGCCGCCTTCGTCGGCGGGCTGATGGATCGAGCCTGGATGGACATCCGAGGCCTCAGCGTCACGATCCCCCATAAGGAGAACGCCCTACGCTTCGTCCGCGAACGCATGCGCAGCGATGAGGCGATAGAACCGCTGGCGCGTCAAATCGGCGCGGTGAATACCCTGGTCTTTGACGGACCCGACGTCGTCCGCGGCCTCAACACAGATTACGCCGGCGCCCTCGATGCCCTGACGCATGCCATGGGATGCGAGCGGGCAGACCTGGCCGGGATGCCGGTGGCCGTCCTCGGCGCGGGCGGGGCAAGTCGTGCCCTCGTCGCCGGCCTCCGGGATTGCGGCTGTCCGGTCACCATCTGCAACCGAACGTTCTCGCGAGCCGAGGCGCTCGCCCAGGAGTTCGACTGCCGCGCTTGCCCGCTCGACGAGGCCTCCTCGCTCGAGGCCAAGATCGTCGTCAACACAACGAGTGTGGGCATGCATCCGAACGTAAACGATACGCCGTTGCCGGCGGATGCCCTCAGGGCCGAGATGGTCGTCTTCGATACCGTCTACAACCCGATCGAGACGCGCCTGCTCCGCGAGGCACGCGAGGTGGGTTGCCGAACCGTCAGCGGAGTTGATATGTTTGTGCAGCAGGCCGTCGCGCAGTTCGAGGCGTGGACGGGGCGCGGCGCCCCGGTCGAGCTGATGCGGGCCGTCGTCGTCCAACGATTATCACAACCGGATTGATCCACGCCAGCGGAGGAGAGAGGAAGCATGTACGTCTTGGCCTTTAATGCGAGTCCGCGCAAGGAGCGCGGCAACACCCACCGAATCCTATCCCGCTTCATGGAGGGGGCAGCCCAGGGCGGCGCGACCGTGGAGACCCTCTACGTCCGGGACCTCTGCGTCAAGCCCTGCATGGCGTGCATGTCCTGCTGGTTTCGAACGCCGAAGAAGTGCGCCCAAGAGGACGACATGGGCATGGTCCTCGAGAAGGTCCGCAAGGCCGACGCCCTCGTGCTCGCCACACCGGTCTACGTCGACGGGATGGTGGGCGCCATGAAGGTGCTGCTCGATCGCATGATCCCCCTGGTCATGCCCGAGATGGAGATCCGAGACGACCACATGCGCCATCCGCCCGTACCCGACAAGACCTGCCCCAAGATCGTCTTGGTCTCGGTCTGCGGCCTGCACGAACCGGACAACTTCCACCCCCTCGTCGCCCACATCCAAGCGATGTGCAAGAACATGGCCAGCGAATATGCCGGTGCCCTGCTCCGTCCGCACGCCCATGCGATGGAGGCCCTCGAGAACTTCCACGCCCCACCCACGGAACTCTATGACGCCTGCCGTCAAGCCGGCG
>CAZKCX010000847.1:0-2451 GCA_964550865.1 uncultured Planctomycetales bacterium | reverse complement strand
TACTATCCCAATCGAACCTCTAGTTATGAGTGGGTCAGTTTTTTGGGAAGCTTACGTAGGTTTGCCGGGCGTTCTCGTCGTCGAATCGCTCGGCCTCCCGCCATCCGCGGGCGATGACGGGCGTGACGACGAAACCCTCTTTCGCATGGCGGATGGCGGGCGCGAGGATCTCATCGAGCCCCATCGAGCCGAAGCGCTTCTGCAGCTCGGCCCAGCCGTCGACGCAGCCGGGGACGGACCAGCTCAGCGGGCTGTCCGGCGGGATCGAGCGTTTCCCGAGCTTCTTGAACAGTTCGCGGTCGATCGCGTAGGGCGAGCGACCGCTCGCGTTCAGGCCGTAGAGACGCCGGCTCTTGGCGTCCCAAACGATGGCGAAGAGGTCGCCGCCGATCCCGCAGCTCATCGGCTCGGTCAGTCCGAGCATGGCGTTGACGGCGATGGCGGCATCCACCGCGTTACCGCCCTTACGAAGGATATCGAAGCCGACCTCAACCGCCAGGGGTTGGCTGGAGGCGACCATGCCGTGCTTGCTGACGGCCGGCGTGGTTCCGTGACAACGGCTTCGCGCGCGTCCTAGCTTCACGTTACCCTCGACTTTCTGAGTGGGTGGGAACTCGGCTTCTCTCTCGCGCGATTGCTCGGACAGCCACGCGATGGCGCCTACGGGATCGATGCGATGGCCGCCGTCGAAGATCGTTACCCGCGCGGGACCTGCGGTCGCTCGAAGGAGCGTCCTATACGTCCGCTGGGGTTCGGCGGGGTAGGGCTGGACGAGACGCTTCGGGATCTTGCCCTCCTTCGTCAGGTACGCGATGTCCTCCTCAGGGATCGCCTTCTCCGGATGACCGTTCGCCCTGGCGAGGACGTTGAAGGCCTTGAGCGAATGGTCGATCGGGACGGAGCCCTCATGCCCGTCCCGAAGGCCGACGTTGATGTCGATCGACAGGCCCTTTGCCTGGTCCAGCCAGAAGATGGGGGAACGTCGGCGATACTCCTCTCGGGTGCTGGGGTCGCCGGGCGGTCCGCCGCAGCATTTCTCGATGTCGTCGGCGTACTTGGCCTTCTTGGCGCGACTGAAACGGTGCCACGCCGCGAGGTCCGTGATCGGCACCCAGGCGGACACGCCCGCCCAGAGCTCGGGTGCCCGCGACGCCATCATCAGGGCCATATGTCCGCCGCCCGAACCGCCGAGCAGGTAGATCCGCTTGAGATCCACGGACACCCAGCGTGAGGTCTCCCGTACCGCGTCGAGGACGTCCTGGACCGCAAGGGGTGATGCGCAGGCTTCGGGGCGCCGGTTGGGGCCCCGAAAGTCCGGCGCGATGAAGATCCAACCTCGGCGCCGGCACTCCGCAAGCGCCTTCTCCATGCCGTCCGAACCGCGGTGGCTCGTCGACCAGCTATGCAGATAGACCAGCAGCGGGACGTTGCGCTTTCGGCCGTCTCGCACGGCGTCGGGCGCCCAGAACCGCACCGGCTGTGGCGTAGCGTCGATCACGCTGTACACGTCGATCGGCGGAGCTTGACGCAGGACGCTCTTGGCCTTCTTCGTTGTGGAAGCCGTCACGGGAGTCAACGCAGCGCACACGAAGAACGCAGACGCGAGGACCCGCCCGATGCGTCCGGATCCTGCCGGATGCGAGGGGAGTTGGACTGGAGCCATACCCTGTCTCTCCTTCCGACGAAGCTCGTCGCCTTCCGCATGATGGATGCCCTCGGAGTACGCTGGGGACAACTGTAGCCTCTGTCGCGGGCCATGGCAAAGAGGACCTATGCGGCCGTGACGGCCGACACGAAATCCGAGGTTCGAACGCGTGCGGCAGATCCCTGTTCCCTTTACCATGCTTCCGGCATCCAACACAGGGAGATGCACTATGACGCTTAAGGAACGATTCGTAGATGGTCTCATCGGGGCCCGCAGCTTCAGCGATCAGCTGCTGGCGGACTTCCAGACGCCCGAGCAGTGGGTGTACCAGGTGCACGACAAGGCCAATCATGCCCTTTGGTTCGCGGGGCACCTCGCCGTGGTCGACAATTTCATGATCACGCTGATCGACCCCGCCAAGGGCCTTCAGAAGCCCGACTACGAGGAGAAGTTCGGCATGGGCTCGGCGCCGACGAACAACCCCGGGGACTACCCGCCCGTCGAGGAGGTCCTGGCGTACATGCGCGATCGACGCGAGGTCTTGCTGGAGATCCTCAACGACCTGACTGATGAGGACCTGGCCAAGGAGACGCCCGACGACGCTCCGCCGTTCCTCGACACCTACGCCTCGGTATTTCAGCTGGCGGCCTGGCACGAGGGGTTCCACGCAGGGCAGGTCTCGGTGGCGGCCCGGGCGCTCGGCGCCGCGCCGAGGGTGTGAAAGGCGGGGCAGCGTCCGGTTCTCACGCAGGCCTTTTCGGGCAGGACGCTCGTGCTAGTGTTGTGTCGCAACGCATTCGATGGGT
>CAZKCX010000846.1:0-2456 GCA_964550865.1 uncultured Planctomycetales bacterium | reverse complement strand
TGCGTATCCCTTGCCCGAGCCGCAGCATTCATGCTGCGCGGAGATCGACCGCGCGAGATGAATCTCGCGGCTCGGGCAGTTCGCGCCCTACACGGCATCCCTGCAGCGATTCGTTTGATGCACCCGTCGTTGCGACCGGCCGTCTGCGGTACTTGCCGGGCTTCTTGCCGCGCCGTAGGATACTGCCGTCTTCTCGTACTGTCCGCAGCGAAAGGAACCACCATGGACCGAAGTCATCGTTCGAGGATCAGCCTCTTGTGCGTCCTGTTCGCCGTCGCGTTGCTTGCGGTCGGTCCGGCATGGGCGGATGTCCGCCTGCCGCACGTGATCGCCGACCACATGGTCCTGCAATGCGAGATGCCTGTGGCGATCTGGGGTTGGGCGGCGCCGGGCGAGGAGGTGACCGTCGCCATCGCCGGCAAGACGGCCAAGGCCACGGCCGGTCCCGATGGAAAGTGGATGGCCAAGCTTCCCGCGCTCGAGGCCGGCGGGCCGCACGAGATGACCGTCGCCGGCAAGAACAAGCTTCAAGTGAAGGACATTCTCGTGGGTGAGGTATGGGTCTGCTCCGGCCAATCGAACATGGAGATGGGCATGGGCTCGATCCAGAACGCCAAGCAGGAGTTGGCCGCCGGCAACCAGCCGAAGATCCGGCTCTTCCAAGTGCCCCACATTACCTCCGGCCTTCCGGAACAGGATTTCAATGTCCCGTGGCAGCACTGCACCCCGCAGACGCTGGCCGCCGGAAACTACGGCGGCTTCTCGGCAACGGGCTACTTCTTCGGTCGCATGCTGCAGAAGGAACTGGGCGTCCCCATCGGCCTGATTGATACCTCATGGGGCGGCACGCGGATCGAGCCCTGGACCCCCCCGGTGGGGTTCGCATCCGTCGAGAAGCTCAAGGGCATCGCCAACGCGATCAAGCAGCATGACACGAACTACAAGAACGCCCTCGCCAAGACCGCACAGGAGATCCAGGCGTGGCTGCCTCAGGCGGAGAAGGCTTTGGCGGCGGGCGAGCGCCTGCCCGGACCACCGAGTTGTCCGCGCCATGCGCTGAATCACCACCAGCAACCGACGGGCCTGTACAACGGCATGGTGCATCCGTTGGTCCCGTTCACGATTCGCGGGGCCCTCTGGTATCAGGGCGAATCCAACCGCGGCGACGCGATGCTGTATTTCGAGAAGATGAAGGCACTGATTCAGGGTTGGCGAAAGGTCTGGGGTCAGGGGGAGTTTCCCTTCTATTACGTTCAACTCGCGCCGTTCCAGTACAAGGGAGACCCCCTTGCGCTGCCGATGATGTGGGAGGCGCAGACCGCGGCGCTGTCGATTCCCAACACGGGCATGGCCGTCACCGTCGACATCGTGCACGACCTCAAGGACATCCATCCGATCAACAAGCAGGACGTCGGCAAACGGTTGGCACGTTGGGCGCTGGCCAAGACGTATGGCAAGAAGGACCTAGTCTACTCCGGTCCGCTCTACAAGTCGATGGCCGTCGAGGGCAACAAGATACGCGTGCGCTTCGATCACGTCGGGGGCGGACTGATCGCGGCCGGCGACAAGCCGCTATCCTGCTTCCAGATCGCCGGCGCCGACAAGAAGTTCGTCCCGGCCCAAGCCAAGAAAGACGGAAACAGCGTCCTGGTCTGGAGCGACGAGGTCGCCCAGCCGGTGGCCGTCCGATTCGCGTGGGATCAGGTGGCCCAGCCCAATCTGAAGAACAAGGAAGGACTCCCGGCGTCTCCCTTCCGAACCGATCGGTGGTAGGTGATCTGCACTAGTGCTGCATTTCAGAAGTATCGCGACTACGTGCCCGAGCCGCGGCATTCATGCCGCGCGGCCGCGCCGGATGAATCCGGCGGCTCGGGCAGCGACAGTGTAGTGTGCGGTCCTGTCCATAGTCGCACGATTTGTGAAACGCGGTACTAGGCCTTCGTTCTTTGCTCCGGGGGGGCTTCTCGTTCGGCCTCACCCGCGTAGTGATCTCGATCACCGGATACAGCAAAGGACGCCTCCGGCAGCGCGATCGGGTTAGGGGCTTGAGCGAAGCGCAACAGGTGGCGATGCTTTGTCGTCGAACCTAAGGCAATGGGTGATGGAGCTTGCCCGGATAGCGAACGACCAACCGAAAGATGCTGTTCAAGAAGAAGCTGACTACGCGATTGGCCACCAGCGGCCCCAGATGTCTCGTCGCATGGTACTGGTACCACGTTACGCGTTCCTTCACAAAGCCGATAGGTTCCAGCAGCTTCATCCACGTCTGCGGGCTCTGGTGCTTGTGCCATTCGATCTTCGGCATGAGGGGACTTCTTAGTCCGATCATCGGAAAGAAGTTGTAGCGCGAAGCGTCGATGATAATCATTCGTGCATTGGGATTGAGCATAGATGCAATCGACCGAACTGAGTCTCTGCTTGACTCCGGTTGATAAGTTTGGTATATGTTAGGTATT
>CAZKCX010000845.1:0-2471 GCA_964550865.1 uncultured Planctomycetales bacterium | reverse complement strand
TACCACCACCATCACCCTGGCCGCGCTTGGCTACCTGATGGGCGTGGGCGCCGAGAACATCAACGACATCTGGGGCTGGATCATCATGGGACTCGGGACCGGCATGCTGGTGCCGAACTTCCTCCGTCTGTATTGGTGGCGGATGAACGGCTGGGGGGTGGCCATCGGGCTGTTCGTCGGCGGGACGGGGGCGATCATTCAGCGACTCTCCTGGCCCCATCTCGATGAGCGCCTTCAGTTCGCGATCATGGCCTCCATTCCGCTGGCCGCCACGATCGTGGGGTGCATGCTGACCCGACCCACGCCGCCCGACGTGCTCGAGACCTTCTACCGCAGAACGCGGCCCTTTGGCCTATGGGGACCCGTCAAGGCGAAGCTCTTGCCCGAAGAACGCGAGTACATCGCACGCGAGAACCGCAACGACGTCATCTCCGTGCCCTTCGCCCTGGTCTACCAGGTGTGCCTGTTCATGCTGCCCATGCAGCTGGTCATCCACGCCTATGGCTCGTTCTGGAAGACGCTACCCGTCTTCCTAATCGGTGTGGCCGGTCTGTACTGGTTCTGGTACCGCAATCTCCCCACGGACGAACCGCCCCTGCCCGGTCTCCAAAGCAACGTGCAATAGACGCGCGCCCGGCATCCACGATCGGTTCGGGGTCATTCGCCCTGCCCGGCGCGATCGCGTAGACTGTCCCGCGAAGTCGCTTCCGAGCGGTAAACGGACCACGCGGAAGGAGACGAGGCCGCATCCAACTCCGCAACGGATCCTGGAATTTGCTTCGGCAAGTCAGCGCCCGTCGCCTTTCGGTTGGGCAGGCGGCTTCGGCCACGATCGGGGCGGCCAGGGGATGGGCTTGCTTCCTCCGCGCGTCTCGGGCAACGGCACGGCGTTGACTCGTTCGGCCCAAGCGAGCCACTTGGCTTGGAGCCGCTCCACGAGTTCCGGCTGCTCGTCCCGCAGATTCTTCGACTCGCAGCGGTCGTTGGCCAGATCGTACAGCTCCCAGGCATCGGGCTCGCGATCGTTCGTGGTCACCCGCTTCCAGTCGCCTTCTCGAATGGCCGCATGGTTCTCATGCTGCCAGGTGAGCGTTCGCGGCAGCCTACGAAGATCGCGGCGGCGTTATTCGTACCGGAGTGCGTGGATCGGATCGAGTCGGCTCGCGCGCCACGCCGGGTAGAAGCCGAAGAACACCCCCACCGCTCCCGAGATCCCGATCGCAACCGCCACCATCGCGTAGGAGATCTCGCACTCCACCGTCAGGCCTCTCGTGAGGGTGGCCATGAAGCGGTCCGTCGTGAACTTGGCCAAAGCCCAGCCCAACGCGAATCCTAGCATGCCGCCCACGGCGCACAAGACCACCGCCTCACACAGAAACTGGGTCAGGATGTGCCGCGACTTCGCCCCGATCGCCATCCGCACGCCGATCTCGCGGGTCCGCTCCGTGACCGAGACCAGCATGATGTTCATGATGCCGACGCCGCCGACCAGAAGGGAGATCGACGCGATGAACGTCATCAACGTCTTGAACGCGCCGGTCATGCGGCCGCGGGCCTCGGCGTACACCGATCGGTCGAACATGCCGTAGGGTTCCTCCTCGTCCGGGCCGACCTTGTGCCGCCGCCGCAGGAGGGTTTGGATTCGCTGCTTGACCGCCTGAACGGGAACGCCGGCCTCCGCCGCGGCGAAGAACACACGCGGTGGGAAGTTGCCGGCGAGCAGCACCTGCACGGTCGCCAGGGGCATGACGACGATGTCGTCGAGGTCTTCGCCGTCGGCGTCCGAACCCTTCGGCGCCAGGATGCCGACCACTTCAATCGGGTGCCGGTCGACCCGGATCGTCTGCCCCAGCGGGTCCAGCGTGCCGAACAGCTCCTCGACCACCGTCATCCCAAGCCAACAGACCTTGGAGCGCAGGACGTTGTCCTCGTCCGTCATCGCGCGCCCGCGCAATACGTCCCACCGGAAGATGTCGAAGCAGGAGGGCTCAAACCCGCGAACGGTCGTGTTGTAGTTGCCGATCGTCGAGATGACTTGCTTCTCGTTGAAGAAATGCGCGAGAGACAGGGCACGGATGCCCTTGCACTGCTCGCGGATGGCCTCGACGTCGTCCTGAACGACGGTCGGCAGCACGCCTCCTTGTCCACGGACGGCTCCGCGTCGGCGACCCTCGTACCAGACCACGAGCCAGTCATCGCCGAGCCGCGAGACCTCCTCTTCGACCGCCTTCTGTGTGCCCGTACCGACCGCCATCATCGCGATGACCGCGGCGATGCCGATGACGATGCCCAGGATCGACAAGCCGGTGCGGACCACGTTCTTCGTCAGGCTGTGCAGGGCTTCGGCGATAACGGTCAATAGGCCCATGGTTCCTCGACGTCCTTCATCTTCCAGGCTGCCTGCAACAAAGATCGGACAGTGTGGCACGGCCGCCCCCGGCCGTGAACTGCCGAAAGCCCCAGCCGAGGGC
>CAZKCX010000844.1:0-2499 GCA_964550865.1 uncultured Planctomycetales bacterium | reverse complement strand
CTAACCCGCCCACCGGGACGGACCGAGATATCCGGCCAAAACCGGCCAACCCGCCCGCCGGGAATCCGGGGCCGCAGAGCCGGTGCGCGCCGTTTCGCGCCGTGATCAAGGCGAAGCTCGGCCAGGGGCTGTCGGCGCAACGCATCTGGCAGGACCTGGTCGCCGAGCACGGCTTCGAGGCGAGCTACACCTCGGTGAAGCGCTTCGTCCGGCGTCTGGGCGGGAATTGTCCGCTGCCGTTCCGCCGGATGGAATGCCCGCCCGGGGCCGAGGGGCAGGTCGATTTCGGGCGTGGCGCGCCGGTAGTGCGCGACGGACGACGCCGGCTTCCCCACGTGCTGCGCGTCGTGCTGAGCCATTCGCGCAAGGGCCACTCCACGGCGATCGAGCGCCAGACGACCGAGGGCTTCATCCGCGCCCTGGAGGACGCCTTCTGGGCGATCGGCGGGGTCCCCCGGACCTTGGTGATCGATAACCTGCGAGCGGCGGTGAGCAAGGCCGACTGGTACGACCCGGACCTGAATCCGAAGGTCCGGGCCTTCTGCCGCCATTACGGTACGGTGATCCTTCCGGCCAAGCCCTACACACCCCGCCACAAGGGCAAGGTAGAGGCGGGCGTGAAGTACGTCCGCAACAACGGGCTGAAGGGCCGCGTCTTCGACAGCCTGGCCGAGGAGAATACGTATCTCGACCGATGGGAGCGGCGGGTCGCCGATCATCGCATTCACGGCACGACGAAGAAGCAGGTCAGGCAGCTCTTCGAGGAGATCGAGAAGCCGGCCCTGTTGCCCTTGCCGGCGGCGCGATTCCCCTTTTTCCACGAAGGACAGCGCTCGGTCCATCGCGACGCCCATGTCGAGGTGGACAAAGCCTACTACTCCGTACCACCTGAGTATCTCGGCCACCGCGTGTGGGTGCGATGGGACAGCCGTCTGGTCCGCATCTTCAACGACCGGATGGAGCAGATCGCCGTCCACGTCAAGCACGAGAAGGGTCGCTTCAGCACCGATCCGAAGCACATCGCGTCTGAGAAGATCTCCGGCGTCGAGCGCGGGGCCGGGTATCTCCTGAAGCGCGTCTCCCTGATCGGCCCGCAGGCGGCGCGCTGGGCGCAGGCCATGCTCGATCAGCGCGGCATCGAAGGGGTCCGTGTCCTGCAGGGGCTGCTCTCCATGACGGGGACGTACACGTCGCGGGAGATCGACGCGGGCTGCGACGTGGCCCTGTCCCATGGGGCCTGGCGTCTGAAGGCGCTGCGCGAGCTGATCAAGAGCCGCGCGCGACAACAGCAATTCGATCTGGTCCAGAGCCATCCGCTTATCCGCCCCATGGCCGATTACGGGCGGTGGCTCAAGGTCTCTTTTGGGAAAGGAAACGACAACGGCAACGGCGAGTTTATCGCTTTGGGGGCTCCCGGCGGGAAGCGCCATAAGGAGAAAGGCCCGGAGCGATCCCGGGCCCTTCCCGCCGTACAGCCGCCGACCACGGCGCTCGGGTCGCTCTCCAGCGGAGCCCTATCCTCCGGGTCGGCAACCTCTACTCTACGGAGCGACGACGCTCCGGTCAATGCTCACGAAAGGACGCTGCCATGAAAAACAGCCTCACCGACGCGCTGAAACGGCTTCGCCTCAGCGGTCTGGCCCAGTCCCTGGACGTGCGCCTGCTGGAGGCCCAGGGCCATTCCCTCAGCCACGAGGAATTTCTGGAGCTGATCCTGCAGGACGAGTTGCACATCCGCCACGAGCGTCGCATCGCCCGCCGCACCAAGGCGGCGGCCTTCCGCGACATGAAGACCCTCGACGATTTCGACTGGCACTTCAACCGGTCGATCAAGCGGAAGACCGTCTTCGATCTCGCCGCGGGCCATTTCATCCGGGAGCGACGGGACGTCCTCCTCATCGGCCCGCCGGGCGTCGGCAAGTCGCATCTTTGCCAGGCCATCGGCTACGAGGCGATCAAGGCCGGCTTCGTCGTCTTCTACCGCTCCATCTTCGATCTCGTCCGCGACTTCATGCGCGACGAGGCCACCGACGGCGTGGAACGCATCCTGGCGAAATACCTCAAGCCCGACCTGCTCATTATCGACGACATGGGCATCAAGCAGCTGCCCAAGCGCTCCGGGGAGTACCTCTTCGAGATCGTCATGCGGCGCTACGAGAATCGCTCTACCATGATGACGTCGAACCGCCCCATCGAGGACTGGGGAAAGCTCATCGGCGACGTGCCCGCCGCCGGCGCGATCCTGGATCGCTTCCTCCATCACGCCCAAGTCATCGCCATCACAGGAAAGAGCTACCGCCTCAAGAATCAGTCCCCAACAGAAACCGCCGAAAAGGCGGCTTGCAATACCGAAAAGGAAACGGTGTAATGACCATCGAATCGTCCATCAGGTTTGGCCGGTTTTAACCCGGCCCCCCGTGGCCGGTTTTAACCCGCCCGATGACAAGAAAGGGACGGGCTTCGAGCAGCCCTTGAAGCCGCACGAGCACTGGCACACCG
>CAZKCX010000843.1:0-2509 GCA_964550865.1 uncultured Planctomycetales bacterium | reverse complement strand
GTCGATTTCGGCGACCCCGCCGGCCTCGTGCTGCGTGACATAGAGGCGCTTGCAGTCCGCCGACCATGCCAGCTCGGATGCGCCCCCCCCGACCGGGATCTGCTTGGCGACCTTCCCCGAGCCCGGATCGATCAGTGCGACCTTGGCGGCGGTGAAGTCGGCAACGGCCAGGTGCTTGCCGCAGGGCGAGAACGCCGCGTCATACGGAGAGCGATAGGGCGTGTTCTGCTGCTTCTTCGCCTCGAGCGTAGGGATATTCCAGAAGCCGCAGGCAATCACGCCCATCACGAACAAACCCAGAAGGGACAGAGCAAGCGCGTCGGTCTTGGCTCTCTTACGCATCGTCGAACATCCTTTGTGATTGATGGGTACCACTTACTCTCGGACGGCGCAGCGGCCTTCGCCCGTCAGACCTCGGGACTCGGCTCCTGGTGCCGGCTGCGCCCTCTTTTCGGGCACGCGGACACGGTGACCCACCACTGGCACCGTCCGATCGCACACCCATACGTGAAACACATCTTGTAAGACAGATCCTTCCCGTTGGCAAGAGTGTCAAGGCCTCGGGACTTCCGGGGCCGTCTTCGTCCTCGGTCGAACCGGCAGCCACTCGATTCCGGCAAATCGCGGATCGGGTAGCGCGCGGATGTCCTCCTCGCCCCGGTATGGACAATTCGCGTCGATCCAACCGATCAGTGTTCGTAGGCTGACCGGGTCGAGCTGAACGTCATGGTGCTTGCCGTTCAGCACCGTGTTGACGAGCCTGCTCGTGTAGCTCAGGTGCTGCATTGGCGCGAACGTCATGTAGCTGTTCGGATCGCTCAGGTCGTAGTTCTCGCACATCAGCGCCCCGGCGATGCCGCAGCGGTTCTGGAACTTGTTCTTGTGCATCCAGCCGTCACCGACGAGCGTAAGGTACGGCTCCTTGAAGAACCACCGATTGCCGGGCCGCAGGGTCAGGTCGAGCTTCTTCTTACCCGGCCCGTCGCCCTGATGGCACTCGCTGCAGTACTTGTCGAAGATCGGCTGGATCATGCGGACGTAGCTGATGCTCTTGGCGCCCCAGGGCGGCGGCTCGATCTCCCTCGGGGGCCTGGTCATCGCGACGCACAACGCGTTCGGCTGCAAGCGGCTATGGAGCTCGTGGCAGCCCAGACAGCCGCGCTTCTCCCCGGGCATGACGCCCGTGAAGGATCGCATCGTCTGGACCGCACGGTAGTGCTCGTCGAGGAGCTGCAGGTGCAGTGCCTTGCCGGCCGGCACCTTGAAGTGGACCGAGCCGTCCCGCTCCACCGGGACGGTGCCCAGGATCCGCTTGACGCCGTCGTCCTGGATCGCGCTCGTCGCGGGCCCGGAGAACCGGCCGTCCCGCTTCCACGTGGAGCTGGTCTTCGAGTCGAGCTGGAGCACGCGGAGGTACTTCACCGTGCCGCGGGGGACCTCGGGCATGCCCTCGTAGACGTCGCTGCTGAAGAGCACGCCCGGTTTGGCGGGCTTGCGGTCCTTTCCCGTGCCGGGCCAGGCGACCCGATCCGCATGCACGGGTGGCCGCTCACGGGGCTTGACCGGGATGGCGTGCCAGATGTTGTGGGCGCCCTCGTAGAGCAGCTCGCGGTTGCCGTAGACGTCCATCAGGTAGAGCCGGAACTTGCCGGTCCGTCCGCCGTACCGCGCGGAGACGAGGAAGTCCTCCTCGCTGAGCGGCCACGGCGTCTTGTAGGCCTCGAACTTGCCCGAGGAGTGGTAGCGATACGACTCGGCGGGATCGACGGGCGGCGTTCCGCACTCCGGCCACTCGACGTCCCGCGTGACCTTGGTCAGTCCGTGAGGGAAGTTGAAGCCCTCGCGCGGGTCGATGATGCCGATCGATCCGGCGAACCAATCGTGATGGGCCAGGCCCGTAAACATGATCCGCGGACTGTTCGGGATGGGCCGGGCCTCAGCGAGATGATCGGGCCAGACGCTCTGATTCCCCCAGAACGTGGCGGTGTTGGTACCGTCCTGGTTGGTCGTCCACAGGCTTTGGATCCGCCAGAGCGCTTTGTCGGTGTATTCCCAGCGCGAGTAGACCACGCGCCCGTCATGCAGGAGGGCCGGGCACCAGTCGGGCTCGTTGCCCCGGCTCAGGATATAGATGTTGCTGCCGTCCGCGTCGCATCGGGCGAGGACATACGTATACGTGTACGGCATGCAGCGGACGTACGTGTTGCATCGCGTCGTGCAGAAGACGATGTGCCCGTCGGGCAGGTAGATCGGGTCGATGTCGTCGTGCCTACCGTCGGTGAGCCGGCGCAGGCCCGTGCCGTCGATGCCGATCTCATACAGGTGAAACGCCTTCTCGTCGTGCGGCTTGTAGCAGAAGAGGACGCGCTTGGCATCGAACGACAGGTCGGGCCGCCAGAAGCTGCCGGGCTCCTCCGGTGCGAGCTTGCGGAGCTTCCCGTGCGGGCCGAGCCCGTCGAGCACGAGCAACCGTCCGCCGGGCACGGCCATCATGCCGTTGCGATGTCGC
>CAZKCX010000842.1:0-2514 GCA_964550865.1 uncultured Planctomycetales bacterium | reverse complement strand
GGATCTGCCGGAGGAATCCCTCGACGTCGTCACGCTCTTCGACGCCATCGAGCATGTGCCCAAGCCCGAGGGGACGCTCCGGCGCGTCCGGGAGCTCCTCGCCCCGCGCGGGCTTGTCGTGATCACGACGGGGGACACCGACAGCCTCGTCTGCCGCATCAGCGGCAAGCGATGGCATCTGATGACGCCGCCGGAGCATGTAACGTTCTTCAGCCGGGCGGGCCTGACGACGATGCTGGAGCGCTGCGGCCTTTCACCGATCCACGTCTCGCACCCACCCGTCGTTGCGAACGTCGGCTACATGGCCGACAAGCTCGCGGACACGCTCGGGGGGCCGATGAGGGTCCTTCCTCCCCTGTCGAACGCCCTGGGCATCGCCCGGATCGACGTGGACGTCAACCTGTTGGATGTGGTTACGGTGGTGGCACGACGCGAACCCGACCGCAAAGGCTGATACCTGATTCTTGCTCTGGCCGGGGGCGAAGGATTCGGTGTCCCATCGCCACGGCCGAGGGCGGCCGTGCCACAAAAACTCATGAGCGAACTTGTCACAGCGTCCTGCTTCGCTGCGCTTCGCCGGGATAAGTAGCCGAAGGCGAAGCCGGAACGCCGGTGCCACGAGGGAACCCCGTTGGGGAGCGGCGCGAACGGTCGCTTCGGGTGAATCCACGATTCTCAGGCTACTGGTCTTGAACGACGAAGCTCGCGGCCTCGTCTTCGTGGGGGAGGTATTGGCCCACGGGGCAGAGCACCTTGCTGTCCTCATCGCAGCGAACGATGAGCTTCCAGAGCGCGTCCAGGTTCTCTTTCTCGTGGTCCGTCTCGGGGATGAGCTTCACCTGACTGCCTTCGAGGGTGATCTTCATTGGGAGCAACCTCCTTGAGCTGATGCCCGCCGGCTCGAGCGGATCCCGGCGGGATAGGGTACGTCAGCTAGCCGCGGAGAGGGAGATGCCGCATCCGACTCCTCACCCGCTTAGATGTGCAGGACGCCCCGTATCATGCCACGATGTAGGCCGGTTGGCAAGAAAGCGGCCACGACAGAAGCCTATGTCTTCAGCGTCTCGGTCTTCGGGTCGAACTCCATTGAGGTGTTCTTGCGATACGCCAGGACGCCCAACGTGATCGCCACCTGGACACGATAGCCCAGTTCGACGTTGGCCGTCGGCGCGCCGCGGGTCCGAAGGCACTCGAGCCAGTTGCCCATGTGGTCGAGCAGCTTCGGCGCCTGCACGTCGAGCGCCCCCTTCTTCTTGGCGGCCTCGCACTCTTTCTCGAAGGCCTTCTGCGGCTCGACCTTGAACGGATCGAAGCGCATGTCCGCGTGCTGACCGTGGATGACCTCCGGGAGGCCGGTATTGTTGGCGTCCGTGCCGACCAGGAAGATGGAATGCTCGTTCGGGTAGTCGATGTTCATCATGAATGTGTCGGGGACGTCGCGGTCCTTGTGGACCCACTTGCCGCCGGAGGCAACGACACGAGAGGGAAGCTCCGGCCCGAGCGCCACCGCCAAGTGCGCCAACGCGTGGTACATCAGATCGGTCGCGATCCCGCCGGAGTAGTCCCAGTACTTGCGGAAGCGGAAGTAGTGCTCGGGGTTGAACGGCTTCTTCGGCGCCAGGCCCCACTTCCAGCCGAGCCATCGATCCCAGTCGAGGTTCTCCGGGCTCGCCTGGGAGTCGATGTGGTAGTTCCAATCCCCGCCGGGTCTGTTCCGGCAGACGCTCGACCGCGTCCAGACGACCTTGCCGATCGCCCCGCGCCGAATCATCTCTCGGGCCCGGTGATACTTCGGATTGCTCGTGGATCCCGAACCGACCTGCAGGACCGCCTTGGCCCAGCGGACGGTGTCCCGCAGCTCCTTGGCCTCGGCGAGCGTGTGCGTCATCGGCTTTTCGAGGTAGACGTCCTTGCCGGCCTTGATGGCCTCGATCGCGATCTTGGCGTGCCAATGGTCCGGTGTGGCGATGATGACGGCGTCGATGTCCGGGTTGCCGAGCAGCTCCTCGTATTCGTGGACCACCGTCCCGTCGGACTTCTTGCCCGTGCTCTCTTTCTTCAGGGCATGACGTGCCCGTCGCTTCCGCGCCTCGTAGATCTCGCAGGCGGACAGGACGCGGAGTTTCGGGTTGTCCTTCGCCCGCTCTGCCGCCTGGCGAAGCAGATAGGTGCCCCGCCCGCCGCAACCGATGACGCCGAGCCGGATGCAGTCGTTCGGCCCGTGCTCGCGCATCTTCGGGGGTTCGCCCTTCGGTGCAGCGCTCGCGATGGAATCCATCGCACCCAGCCCGACCGCCGCAGCGCCTGCTGCCGACCCGCTCAACATCGCGCGACGCGTGATTCGATTACGGCCCTCGTTCATCCCTTGGCTCACGTCTCCACCTCCTAACGGCACTGCGAATACGAACCGCTCGCCGATTACCGCTGGTGCGAGATTCTGCTGGTGCGAGATTCCTATCCTGCTGGTGCGAGATTCCTATCTCGCACCGACTTATGCAGGATTCCTATCCTGCG
>CAZKCX010000841.1:0-2516 GCA_964550865.1 uncultured Planctomycetales bacterium | reverse complement strand
GAACTTCGACGAGCCGTTGCCGGAGAACCTTGACATCTCCGTCGAGCTGAACGCACACAACGTCTCCGGGCAATGGCAGAACGGCTTCGTGGTCTTCGACTACAACGGGCCCGAGGACTTCAAGTTCGCCGGCGCCCGGGTGGGCGCCGACTACTGGACCATCGGCCAGTACGACGGAAGCTGGAACGACCTGGTCCGACTCGACGAGCGGATCGACACCGACACGCCGTACGCGATGAACGTCCAGATCGACGGCGGTCAGGTCCGTCTGTCGGCCGACGGCGTCGAGAAGGTCCGCTATGAATTCGGCGGTCCCGTCAATCAGGGTCAGATCGGCCTCGGGGCGGATCATGCCGAAACCGTCTTCGATAACCTTTCCGTCGAGGAGCTCAATCGCGCGCCGGAGGCCGACGCGGGCGCCGACTTCGCCGTCGACGAGCGCGAGCTCGTCACGCTCAGCGCGACCGGAAGCCGCGATGCAGACGGCAACCCGTTGACCTACGCCTGGCGACAAATCGGCGGGCCGACCGCCGAGCTGAGCGATCCCAACGGCGCGGAGCCGACGTTCGAGGCCATGGCCGTCACCGAACCGACCCGGCTGGAGTTCGAGGTCGAGGTCTCGGACGGGCAGGAGTCCCGGACGGACACGGTCGTGGTGACGGTGAATCCGGTGAATGACGCGCCCGAGGCGACGGGTGATTCCGCCACGGGCATCGAAGACCGCATCATCACCACGGAGAATGTCCTCGAGAACGATTTCGACCTCGACGGCGATACGCTCACGGTGAGCGACTTCACGCAGCCCGCGCACGGCACGGTCGAGTACAACGACGACGGCACGTTCACCTATACCCCCGACGAGAACTACAACGGCGAGGATTCGTTCACCTACACCGTGACCGACGGGAACGGAGCGACGGACACCGCCACCGTGGATCTCTTCGTGGAGGCCGTCAATGATGGGCCGGATGTGGATGCCGGTCCGGACATCACCGTCGACGAAGGCTCCGCGGTGGAGCTCGCCGGCAGCGCGACCGATCCCGAAACGCAGGACCTGACGTATCGCTGGGTGCAGACGTCCGGCCCCAAGGTCGAGCTGAGCGATCCGAGCGCACCGAACCCGACGTTCACCGCGCCCGAAGGCCTGACGAATACGGATTTCTCGTTCGAGCTGCACGTCTCCGACGGGACGAACGAGAGCGTCGACACGATGACGGTGACCGTCCACGGAGACAACGATGCCCCGTCAGCCGAGGCGGGCGACGACATGACGGTCGACGAGCGCGCGGCGGTCGAGCTGGCCGCCAGCGGCACGGATCCCGAAGGCCAGGGCCTGACCTACGCCTGGCGGCAGATCGGCGGCCCGAGCGTGGAACTCAGCGACGCCGGCCTGCCCAACCCCACGTTCACCGCCCCCGAGGTCACCGAGCCGACGACGCTGGAATTCCAGGTCGAGGTGAGCGACGGCCAGAACGTCAGCGTCGATACGGTGCAGGTGGCCGTCAACCCGGTCGATGAGGTCGTCGGCGGCGACGGCGGGATGGGTGGGACCCAACCTCAGGGCGAGGCCGGCCCGTCCGATCCCGATGCCGCGGATCCACCCGTTGACCAGGAACAGCCCGTAGAGAACGAAACGGACGTCGCGGGCGAGGTCGTCGCCGGCCAGGACGAGCCCGAACAGCCCGACTCGGACGATGCGGCAACCCCGACGGGCGAGCCCGCTTCCGAAGAGACCGGAACCGATACGAAGGACCAAGGGCAAGCCGATCCTCCGACGGAGGACGTGCCTGTCGCGGCCGTGCCCCAGGCCCAGCAGCCCGCGCAAGCCCCGTCACAAGACGCGGAAGATGGGAACTGGGACGGCACGGAGGACCTGCGCGTGCTGAATCCGCGCGAAGGCATGCGCGGGGTGATCGACGTGCCCACCCATCAGGTGGAGGTGCCGTCGTTCAGCGCTCCGCAGGCCGAGCCGGCCGAGGTGGAATCGGTCCAGGCGCAGTACGAGCCGGCCGAGGAGGCCACGCTGCTCAATGTCTTCATCCCCGAGCCGAGCACGAACGAGCTATCCGAGACGGATCTGGGAGACGCCACGTTCGACGACGTCTACGAAGAGGCGGATCAACATGATCGGACCTTGCCGGAGGCGCCCGGCCGGCAGCCCTTCCCGGGTACCCCTTCGAACGAGGTCGATCCCACCGACCCTGGGCCGGAAGGCCGGGGCGAGGGGGAGGACGAGAACGAAGGGGCGGGCCTCTTCGCTCGGATGTGGGCATTGGTTCGCGGTAGTGGCGGTCTGGTCAAGTCTTCGACCGAATCCGCGCCGCACCGGGGCCAGGGCAAGACCGATAACCGTCGGTCCTAGTACTGTGTCGCAACGCATTCGATGGGCGTCCAGCCGATGGGTGGCCCACCTCTCCACTTGTCCCGAGCATTGTCAAGGGAGAGGTGGGGAACATGAACGGGCAGCCAATCGACTCCCTTTGCGACCCAATTGCCCGACGCCGGTTTTGCCGACA
>CAZKCX010000840.1:0-2534 GCA_964550865.1 uncultured Planctomycetales bacterium | reverse complement strand
AATGAGAATGTGGTCGGCCCGGCCTTCAGCATCGAGGGGCTCGCCGGCAAGCTGGACGGCGATATCACGCTCGTATTGCCGTACTACGCGAACCGAATCCCCGGCGCCTATGATGCGAACGATGTGTTCGCGGCGTTCTGGGACGGCGAGCAATGGTCGGTCGTCGGCCGATCGGATCTGGATCCGGCCAACCACACGGTCTCGGTGGAGACCTACCACGCTTCGACCTGGGCCGCGGTGACGATTCATCCGTACACGATCACCCCCAATGCCGGGAACGATCAGGTCGTTTCCTCCGGCGCAACGGTTCGGTTGGATGCCACGGATTCGGTCCCGGTGCGCAGCGGGCGGGACGTCACGATGGCGTCGAGCTTGACGTATCGTTGGTGGCAGCAGACGGGGACGCCCGTCATACTGGACGACACGACATCGCCCACGCCGACGTTCGTGGCGCCCACCGTGACGAATGAGATGAACCTCCGGTTCGAGGTGGAGGTGGCCAGCGCCTACGCGCCGAACAACTACGCCAAGGACGGCGTGGTGATCACCGTGACGCCGCGGGCGGCTCCCGATCAGGCCTCAAACCCGATTCCCGCGCAGGGTGCGACCGAAATCCCGCGGAACGTCGTGCTCAAATGGACGGCCAGCGAAAGCGACGCGACACACGATTTGTACTTCGGCACGAACAAGAGCGACGTGCAATTGGCCGACCGGACCTCGGCGGAATTCCAGGGGAGCCTGACCGAGGCGAGATACACCCCCACCACGTTGTTCGCGGCGAACACGACCGTCTATTGGCGGGTCGATGAGGTGACCTCCGCCGGCACGACGATGGGCCTGGTCTGGCAATTCACGACACTGCCGGACTCCCCCGGGCAGGCCGCGCCCACAAATCCCGCCGACGGGGCCGTGCAACAGCCCGTCGACACCGTCCTTTCGTGGACGCCGGGCCAACACGCCACGCAGCACGACCTGTATCTCGGCACGAACGAAACGCTGGTCGGCCAGGCCTCAACGCAAGACACGCCGATCTACCTCGGCAGGCAAAGCGGGGCGATCTACGTTCCCGAAGAAGCGTTGGACCACGCGACCACCTACTACTGGCGCGTGAATGCCGTCAACGCCGCCGGCGTCACCCAGGGCGAAGTCTACGAGTTCACGACGATCGAAGCCGCGGCCGGCCAGGCCAGCAATCCGACCCCCTCGAGCGGCGCGACCGGTGTGCCCACAAGCATCACGCTCGTGTGGCTCGCGGGCTCCTCGAACGCCACGCACGATGTCTACTTCGGCACGGATTCCGCCGCCATCACGTACGCCACGACGTCCGATCCCGTGTACAAGGGAAACCAGTCGTCGGCATCGTACACGCCTGCGGGACTCACCGCCGGATGCACGTACTACTGGCGGATCGACGAAGTCACCGAGGCCGGGGCGACTCGTGGCGACGTCTGGTCCTTTACGACGGCCCCTCCGTTGCCGGGGACGGCCAGCGCGCCCGATCCCGCCGACGGCGCCGTCGACGTTGCCACGGAAAGCTGGCTGAGCTGGACGCCCGGCAGCGACGCGTCCATGCATGAGGTGTATCTCGGCACCGACCTGGCGACCGTGCAGAACGCCGAGTCCGGCGACACGCCGATCTACCGCGGAAGCCGGGAAGGCAAATTCTTCGACCCGTCGTCCGGCGGCGGATCGGGCCTGTCGTCGGCTACGACCTATTACTGGCGGATCGATGAGATCAACGTCACCGGCACGACCACCGGGACGGTGTGGACGTTCACCACCGCGCCCGGTCTTCCGCAGCCGGCCCATTCCCCGAGCCCGGGGAGTGATCTGACGAATGTCCCGGTCACGACCGACCTGTCCTGGACGGCTGGGGCCTACGCGACCAGCCACCGCGTCTACCTCGGGACCAACGCCGTTTCCGTGCGCGACGCGACCACGGACAGTGTCCTCTACAAGGGCGAACAGGCCGGCACGACGTACGACCCGCCCGGCGACCTCCAAGCCGGCACGACGTACTACTGGCGGATCGACGAGGTCAACGCGACCGGCGTGACCAAGGGAACGGTCTACAACTTCACCACGAACTAAGACTACAGCGCAAGGTAATCTGTAAGGCTTTGCAGGTGATAAGGTTATGTACCGCGCCATGGAAGCCGGCCTGTGAGTCACCAACTATGCCGTCGCCAAGGACTTATCGATGGCTCGCTCCGGCAAACGAGGGCGACCTTGCGCTGTAGTGCTAAAAGCGCGTCGCCCTCGAAGCGCGCCTCCAGCCGCGCTCGATCCTGTCGCCGCACATCGGAAGGTGTCGCAGTAGCGTGTTGTGTGACGGGGCAACGACCGGACGGGCGTCATCGTAGCACGGGCGTCTCGCCCGTGAGTTCGCCTGCTGTGAATCGCACCATGGGAGCTCATGGGCAATCCGGCTTCGCCTTTGGCTACTTGTCGCGGCGAAGCTGGAGGGTGCGGGCAACTTCTGACATCTGATTGCGATGGCCGCTGATCGACACTGCCCTCAAGCAGCTTTTCGA
>CAZKCX010000839.1:0-2535 GCA_964550865.1 uncultured Planctomycetales bacterium | reverse complement strand
GCGTTGTTCTCCAGCGCCGCAGCGATGAGCTCGTCCTGGCGGACCATCACCCCGAGGTTCACGACGCGAAGACCCGCCTGCGTGAAGTGCTTCTCGAGAATCTTGTTCCCCACCGCGTGGCAATCCGAGCCAATGACGCCCAAGACAACGACCGGTTCTGTATCACTCATCTGCTGTAGATCACCTTTCGGTTTCCAGGAGTTCCGATATGCGTTCCTCGATCCGGTTTAGCGAGCCCCGGTCCAGCTGGTATTCGAACTTGATGATCCGCCCGCCCCGGCCCGCGAAGCCGCGCAAGGCCTCGGCATCGCCTTTTCGCCGCCCGAGCGTCGAATCCGGGGGGATCACAAGGACGTCCTTGTCGTTCAGGAAGTCGGAGAGATGGAGATCCTCCCCCTCGCGACGGCTCTCGACGCCCCGTGCCTCCGGCGCGGCCTTGTTCAGGTGATCCTTGATGATCTGCAGGAACTCATCGCTTCGGCAGATAACGCCGATCCGCACGGCGTGCCGAAGCCTCTCCATTTCGATCTCTGTCTTCTCGCTCGGGGAGACGCGGGCTTGAAGGACGCGATCCGCCAAGGACGGCGCCAACCCCACGACCTCGTTGTAATGGGTGGACGTGGTCAGGATCAGATTGAACTGTCGCAACACGCCCTCCGCGTTTTCACCCTCCCGCAGCTCGTGCAGCAGCATCCTGTGGATGCGAATGCGCGAGATATACCGCAGCTGGTCCTCGAAGATGCTCAGCGCTTCGGGATTGCAGTCGATCGCCACGATACTGAGATCGGCAAGCCGCGCCTCGTGCTCCATGATCTTTAGGCGGACGAAGGTTTCGATCTCTCGGTAGGTAAACTTCATCCCGCGGAGCTCGCGAAGCATCTCCTCGATGAACGAAAGGGCCCGCTCCTTGCGCCCGCCGCGCTCCGCGTCCCCGCCTTCTGCCTCCGGAGGTGTCCTGCGGGATCCGTCCGTCTCGTTGGGTGTCTGCATTAGACTTCCGAGTTAGCCACACACGCTGAGGATTCCTCGCTCACGCCCCCAAGCGAGTCCGATGGGAAATGCAGAGGAGTCAAGGGCAAAATGGCGAACATCTCGATGGATTCGGAAAGCTGATTTGACACAAGCTCCAGCGATACAAAAACATGGGCCGATGCCTTGCAGATCAACTCGACCCTCCGGCACGGCCCGTCTCGCCATCCGGACCACAACACCCGGCCGTTTCCGCGGCACCACGGACGCCCGACGACGCCCACTCGTGCCATACGTGAAGTCTATCATTGCCTGCGGGCCCTTTCAACGTCGGAATCAACCACCGCAGCCCACGTCTCCGAGATGTCCCTGCCGAGACCCTGTGGTAGAACGGGAGCAGCAACGCCGTCTGCCCCGAGTAGGACTACAGCGCAAGGTCGACGAAATCGCAGACTTGATCGGCGTTTTCGTCAGCGCCAGAGGGGACGCCCACGCCCAGAAGCCACTACCTTGCGCTGTAGTGTTAGATGATCCCTCGCGCCGACCCCGCCACACATTCGACGGCAACGGCAGCCGGACCGCCATGGCCATGCTTGACGCAAGGACCGCCTTCCGTACGCTGGTTCGTCTATGGTTGGCCGGTAGAAGAGCAGTCGACACTTGCGGAAGGGAGGAACCATGCGCTTCCTAGCGACGTTGTTCGTTTGCACGATGACACTGCCCGGTGTGGCCGCCGAGCCGTCGGAGGCCGTCAAGCACCTCGCCGTTTACAAGGAGAAGGGCCGCTTCGCCGGGTGGCCCGCCAACAACGGCATCTGGTCGTGGGGCGACGAGATCGTCGTCGGCTTCTCGCTCGGCTACTACAAGTTCAACCCGACGGGCGGGCACGCCATCGACCGCAATAAGCCGTCCACGGTCCGGCAGGCCCGGAGCCGCGACGGCGGGCTCACCTGGACGATCGAGGTCCCCTCCTTCCTGGACGAGAACGAGAAGGAGCGCGACGTCACCGATTCGCCCGGCGGCTTCGACTTCTCCAACCCCAACGTGGCCGTCCGACTCCGCCAGAGCAAGTTCTACGTCTCGCCCGATCGCTGCAAGACCTGGCAAGGCCCCTTCCGCCTGCCGACGTTCGGACGGAAGGGCCTGCTTGCTCGGACCGACTACCTCATCGAGGGCAAGCATCGGCTCACCGCCTTCGTCGCGGCCACCAAGGACAACGGCCGCGAGGGCCAGCCCCTGTGCATCCGCACCGAGGACGGCGGCAAGACATGGAAGCTCGTCGGGTGGATCTGCGAGCAGCCGCCGCCCGGCTACGGCTACGCCATCATGCCCTCGACCGTTCGCCTTGAGAGCGGCGCGTACCTGAGCATGATCCGCCGCGGCGGCATATTCGACGGCACCAAGCGGTGGTGGTTGGAGGCCTACCTCTCGCCCGACGACGGCCGGTCGTGGTATCGCCTGCACCAGCCCACCATCGACAACGCGGGCAACCCGGCCAGTATGATCCGCCTCGAGGACGGCCGCATCGCCCTGACCTACGGCTGGCGGCACCCCCCCTACGGCATC
>CAZKCX010000838.1:0-2545 GCA_964550865.1 uncultured Planctomycetales bacterium | reverse complement strand
GTCCTTCGCCCCCGTTGGGGGCTCGACAGCAGAGACTCCGTCTTGCACTCCCCACCGCAACACACAGCCGTCAATCCGCCCGATCCCCATGTGTCGAGGTGTCAAAGAGTATCCGCGCTCCGTAGAAGCTTGTGCCACGGGGCCGAGCTTGACACCCTCGCGCGCGTCATGGATCATAACGCGTTTCTCGCGGAGGGCGTGACGTGGATGAGGCGATCGCCAAGGCGTCTACGCTGATCGAGGCCCTGGAGTATATCCAGCAATACCGGGCCAAGATCGTCGTGGTGAAGATCGGCGGGTCGGTGATGGACCAGCCGGAGGCCATGCATGAGCTGCTGCATGACGTCGTCTTCATGCGCAGCGTCGGCATGCAGCCGGTGGTCATCCACGGGGGCGGCAAGGCCATCACGGCCGCCATGGAGCAGGCGGGGTTGGAGGCCCACTTCGTCCAAGGTCTGCGCTACACCGACGAGCGGACGCTTGCGATCGTCGAGAAGGTCCTCTGCGGCGACATCAACACCGACATCGTCAACACGCTCCGCGAGCACAACGTCGACGCCACCGGACTGCATTCGCTGAGCACGTGCGTCGTCTTCGGCGAGCGGACCTATCTCGAAGGCGAGGACAATCGCCGGATCGACGTCGGGCTGGTCGGCAAGCCTTCCGGCGTCAACGCCCGGGTCATCCAGCTGCTCTGCGCGGCCGAGACGATCCCCGTCATCGCGCCCGTCGCACGCGATCGATCCGGCAGCAAGCTCAACATGAACGCCGACGTCGTCGCCGGTGAGGTGGCCGCGGCGCTCCGGGCGGAAAAGGCCGTCATGCTATCGGACACCGAGGGCATCCTCAGGGATCAGAACGATTCGTCCACGCTGTACTCGACGCTGAACCGCGAGGAGATCGACGCGCTCATGGCCGACGGCACGATCAGCCGCGGCATGATCCCGAAGGTACAATCGTGCCTGCGGGCGCTCGACGCCGGCGTGAAGAAGGCCCACATCATTGACGGGCGCATCCCGCACGGCATCCTGCTCGAGATCTTCACGCAGGAGGGCGTCGGCACCCAGATCGTGCACTGAGCCAACGACACGAGCGGCAACACGCAGAGAGGAAACGCATCCGTGACCACGCAAGAGATCATCGAGCAGTTCGAGAAGTACGTCATCGGAAACTACCCCCGGACGCCCGTCGCCATGGTGCGAGGCGAAGGGAGCTATGTCTGGGACGCCGACGGCAAGCGCTACCTCGACTTCTTCCCCGGCTGGGGCTGCAGCCTGCTCGGGCATTGTCATCCGCATGTGGTCGAGGCCATTCGCCGACAGGCCGGCACGCTGATCCACATGGACAACACGTTCTTTATGGAGCCGCAGGGCCAGCTGGCCGAGTGGATCGCGACGAAGGGCTTCGGCGGCAAGAGCTTCTTCTGCAACTCCGGGGCCGAGTCGATCGAGGCCGCCATCAAGCTCGCCCGCAAGGCCACCGCGGAGGGCCGCTACAAGATCGTGACGATGGAGCAGAGCTTCCATGGCCGAACGATGGGGGCGATGTCGGCGACGGCCCAGGCCAAGACGCGGCAGGGGTTCGCCCCGCTGCTGGCCGGCTTCGAGCACGTGCCCTTCGGCGACCTCGACGCGGTCAAGCAGGTCGTCGACGAGGAGACGGCGGCCGTCCTGCTCGAGCCGATCCAGGGCGAGGGCGGCGTGAACGTCGCCCCGGAGGGCTACCTCCCCGCGCTCCGCGAGCTGTGCGACGAGAACGGCATGATGCTGGTCTTCGACGAGGTCCAGACCGGCTGCGGGCGGACGGGCAAGTGGTTCGGCCATCAGCACGAGGGCGTGGTGCCGGACATCATGACGCTCGCCAAGGCCGTCGGCGGCGGGACGTCGCTGGGGGCGATCTGCGCCAAGCCCGAGGTCGCCGAGCACCTGACACCCGGCTCCCACGCCAGCACGTACGGCGGCAATCCGCTCGTGACGGCGGCTGGCATCGCCATGTTCGAGGTGATCGAGCGCGAGAACCTGCTCGAGCGGGCGACCGAGATCGAGCGCTACGTCTTCGACAAGGTGGAGCAGCTCAAGCAGCGATTCAGCTTCATCGAGCACGTCCGCGGCCGCGGCGTGATGCTCGGCATCCAGTTGGCGATCGACGGCGCGGGCATCGTCAAGGGCGCCCTCGAGCGCGGCCTGCGGGTCAACTGCACGCAGCAGACGGTGCTGCGGATGCTGCCGGCGATGACGATCACCAACGAGCAGCTCGACGAGGGCTTCGAGATCCTGGCCGATGCGATGGCCGGCGCGACGGACGCGCAGGCGTAGACCGTTCGGCGAGATCGCAAGAACGCATGAGGCACGGCCGCCCTCGGCCGTGATTCTCACGCTGCCCAGCCGGGGGCGGCTGGGCCACACAAAGCCGAAACGCGCGCCCGTTCAGCCATCACTGCGAGTCGTTTCGCTTGGACTGTGTAGGTTCATCGCTCGCGCAATGGGAAGGCGGATATCGCGTTGAATTCGTGTCCCCCACCGCTGAAGCGATGGGCCACCCTTCG
>CAZKCX010000837.1:0-2583 GCA_964550865.1 uncultured Planctomycetales bacterium | reverse complement strand
TGGACGGGACGGTCGTCGCCGGCGGGGAGTGGCTGAACCTGGCGCACCCGTGGCCGTTGTGCCAGATCATGAAGGCGATCGAGATCGCCCCCGAGCTCTGCGGGCCCTGCCGCGAGAACCATATCGTGCGAAGCTCGTCGGTCATAACAAACGTCGCCTACGATACGGGGCGAATCGTTTATGAGGTCTTCAGCACCGAGGCCCCGACGACGGACGTGCTGCGGCTCGCGTTCGCGCCGGAGAAGGTTCAGGCCGACGGCAACGCCCTGCTCCCGCGCGACGATCTGAAGGCCAACGGCTACACGGTCGCGCCGCTTCGATGCGGCGACTTTCTCGTCCGGATCCGGCACGACGGCGCGAGGCGGGTGGTCGTCGAGGGCGACGATCCGCAACAGGTCATGGAGGACGCAGATCTCGACTACGTCGGCGCCTGGCAGACGGTTGAGGATGCCCGGGCGCGGGGAGGCTCGCTTCACGTCGCGACGGACGCCGGCGCGAAGATGCGCTGCACGTTCACGGGAAATCAGGTTCGACTCATCGGCGGGGTCGACACCGACGGCGGGCGCGCCGACGTGTTCCTCGACGGCAAGAAGCAGCACACGCTCATCGACTGCTGGAACCCGAGGCGCCACGATCGCCGGCTCCTCTACAGCCGCAGCGGCCTGCCCGACGGCGAACACACGCTCGAGATCGTCTGTCGCGGCAAGGGCAATCCGCTGAGCAAGGGCACGCGCGTGTACGTCGACGCCGTGCAGGTCTCCGCCGCCACGGGCGAGCCGAACCTTCGCCACGGCGGCGGGCCGCGCGGGGTGCAACGAATGATCTTCGGCTACACGGAGCGCGAGGACTACGTGGACAGCGAGGGCAACGCGTGGCGGCCGGGCAACGAGTTCGTGATCCGTCTCGGCTATGGGGCCGACTCCGTCGTCAAGTCGCTCTACACGCAACGACGGAGCATCCATATCGCCGGCACGAAGGACCCCGAGCTCTATCGGTACGGCCTGCATGGAAACGAATTCCGAATCAACCTGACGGTGGGACCGGGACGGTACTACGCCAAGCTGATGTTCGCCGATACGAACGTCGGCTCAGTCCTCCGCGCGTGGATCAACGGGCGCGAGGCCATCGAGGAACTGAACGTGGCCGAGGCGGCCGGCGGGAAGTTCCGCGCATTCGAGCTGACGTTCCCCAATCTCGAGCCCAAGCACGGCATGATCGAGATCCGCTGCGAGGGGGCGAAAGGCAAGGAGGCCTGCATCCAGGCGGTGGAGATCGGCCCCTCCACCGGCAAGGCGGTTCGGCGGCTCTATCGCGCGGCCAAGCCGCTGCTCATCAACGCCACCTTCGAGGCCGACCTGAAGCGCGTGCCCAAGGATTTTAGCTACACCAGCGACGCGCCGCTACGATGGCAGTTCGTCAAGACCGACACCGACGACCACGGCATCCAGAACATCGTACCGTACGGGCGGGGCAAGGTTGGCGCGTGGATCGGCACCGGCGACGGCGTCTTCCAGGTGGCGCGCCATCACGCGGTCTCGCCCGTGGACGTCTATCGCATCTACGCCCGCGCCCGCGGCAAGGGCAAGGAAGGCGTTGCCGGCTCGACGAGCGTGGGCAATCGCGTCGGCGTGACGCTGTGCTGGACGCGAAATCCGGAGGACCCGTTCGCGGGAAGAAACGGTGAAGACTGGGATGTCCTCGCCGAATCGTCCCTCACGGTGGAGGCGAACGACGTCTGGCAGGATCTACGAGCGGAGTGCCTCGCGAGGGATCGGCATGCCGGCCCGCACCTCGTCGTGAAGGGGTGGTACGAGCACGAGCGCGGGACGCCGGACTCGTATGTACATTTCGACGAGATCTCGCTCGTCCGCGCGGGCGGCATGGTGACGGTTGAATAGGCGCCTGATCCCCCGGGCTCACGCCGGGGCTACACACCTTCGCCCCCTTCGGGGGCTGGTCGTGCCCGATCGCCGACGACGGCCTGCGTCACCGGACTGTGGTGCTACTTGAGTTGCCCGTTGCCTTCGAGGTGTCGTCGCAGGTGTTGGCCGGTGTAGCTCTTGGGATGGGCCATCACGTCCTCGGGCGTGCCCTCGGTGACGACCTCACCGCCCGACTCGCCGCCCTCGGGCCCGAGATCGATCAGCCAGTCGGCCATCTTGATCACCTCGAGGTTGTGCTCGATGACGAGCACCGTGTTGCCCATGTCCACGAGGCGGTTGAGCACGTTCAGCAGATTCTGGATGTCGGCGAAGTGCAGGCCGGTCGTCGGCTCGTCGAGGACGTAGACCGTGTGTCCGCCGGACGGCTTGCCGAGCTCGGTGGCGAGCTTGACGCGCTGGGCCTCGCCGCCGGAGAGCGTCGTCGACGCCTGCCCGAGCGTGATGTAGCCCAGGCCCACGTCGGCCAGCGTTCGGAGCAACGTCTTGATCTTGGCGAAGCTGTCGAAGAAGCCGATGGCCTCCTCGACCGTCATCGCGAGGACGTCGGCGATGTTTCGACCGCGATAGCGGATCTCGAGCGTCTCCCGGTTGTAGCGCGTGCCCTTGCACTCGTCGCAGACGACGTACACGTCCGGCAGGA
>CAZKCX010000836.1:0-2588 GCA_964550865.1 uncultured Planctomycetales bacterium | reverse complement strand
CCCATCGCTAAAGCGATGGGCCACCCACCCATCAACTGATGAGCGACAGAGCACTCGGTGGATTACGCGGTCTTTCCGTTCACGGTTTGTCCCACTTCGGAAAGACAATCCATCTTGGCGGACGGCGCGGCGGGTCCCCTTCCATCGTTGGTAGGCCGCTGGGCTGTCGCCGGTCGGTCCCCTGCAAACTCTCCGGGAGGCTCTCGCATTTCCGAGCGCTTCCGCTAGAATGGCGCGTACCATTTCTTGGGGCGGGCAAGCATGGGTTGGCCAGGCCAGACCCGGGGACCCGCCGAGCGAGCCGATCGGTCGTCGGACGGAGGTTCAAAGCGACGGATGGTGGATGCAATGGGTGAAGAGGGTTCACCTGGCGACGGGTTCGTGAACGCCGTTCAGTCTCGTGATTTCGACGTGGTCGTCATCGGCGGTGGGTGCGTCGGCACCGCCGTCGCGATGCTCGCCGCCCAGGCGGACCTGTCCGTCGCGCTCGTCGAGAAGGACGACTTCGGCTCCAAGACGAGCGCCGCGTCGACGGAGATGATCCACGGCGGCCTGCAGTACCTTTCGAAGATGCAATTCAGCATCGTTCGCAAGAGCAACCAGTACGCCGGGCGGATCATGCGATCTCTTCGGCATCTGGTGGAGCCGATCCCCATCATCTTCCCCTACTACGAAGGCAGCACGTTTACCGCGCGGGCCCTTCGGATGCTCCTGCGAACGTACGAACGCTATAACTCGCGCTACAAGCACGCCCCAACGGGACGGCCACTCGCCCCGGACCATATCGCGGAGTTGATCCCGGGGATCCGTCGCGAGGGGCTGGGCGGCGGTTCGCTCTACTACGAATGGGGCATCGATGCGCCGCGCATGTGTTTGGCCAACGCGATGTGGGCCGCGGAGAACGGCGCCTTCGTGCGGAATCATGCCGAGGTGACCCGCTTTGCGCGTGAGGACGATCGGGTCGTCGGCGTGTGGATCGCCGACAAGCGGACGGGCGAGAACCTGCTCCTTCGCGGTCGGCACATCGTCAACGCCACGGGTCCCTACACCGACAAGATCTGCGACATGGCCGGCGCGGGCGGCGGACCGCACATCCGGCCGACGAAGGGCGTCCACCTGCTTCTGCCGAAGGTCTATGACACGGGGCTGGTGCTCCAGTTCATCGACGATCGTTTCGGCGTGTTTGTTCCTCGCGGGTCGTATTCGCTTGTGGGGACGACCGACGACGACTTCTACGGCCCGTTGGATCACAGCTACGTGTCGCAGGACGAATACGGCTACCTCATGCAGGGCTTGAAGCGATTCGTTCCAGGCATCGCGGTGGAGGATGTGGTCGATACGAAGTGGGGCGTCCGCCCCACCGCGTACGCCTACGGTCAGATCGAGGACAAGCTCAGTCGCGATCACCGAATCGTGAACCACGAGGAGAACGGCGCGCCCGGTTTTTGGAGCGTGTACGGCGGGAAGCTCGCAACGCACACGTGGATGGCGGAAGACCTCCTCGGCAGGATCGCCAAGACGGAGGAGTGGGCCTACGAGCCCAACGAGGAGTATCTGCTCCCGGGCGGACCGGACAAGCCGGTGGAGGAGTACATCGAGGACATCGCCGAATCCGCGACCGCTCGCTACGGCCTGGAACGAGAAGACGTTGAATCCGTCGTTCGCCGTCACGGGACTCGGTTCTACGAGGTGCTCGACTTGACGTCGGACGAGCCATCGCTCAAGCGCAACCTGTGCAGGTGCACGCGGGATGGCAAGCCGGTGCGGCGCGTGTTGGCCGCGGAGGTCGTCTATAGCGCCCGGCACGAGATGGCCCTGACTCCCAAGGATGTCGGGCGGCGGACGGGCCTCAACGTGGGTCTGTGTAACCGAAACCGCTGCTTGGATGCGGCGGCGGAGGTCCTCGAATTCCTCCAGCTCAAGACCACCCACGCATAATGCGCAACGACCGAATCAGCGCATGGGCACTATGGGGCCGATCGGAGGCGGGCATGAGCCTCGACGACCGCCCGGCCCTGCGCGAGGATATCGAGCGGCAGGTGGAGGGTCTCTCACCGCCGACTCCGCCGGTCCCGATTGAATCGGTAGAGATTCCGTCGACGCGGCTTACCGAAGAGGATCTCGCTGCCCTGGGGAAGAGCGTCGGGGCGGACGGTGTGGATGTCGGCGACGCCGAACGGATCGTGCACTCGGTCGGCAAGAGCTATCGCGATATGGTGGCCGCCCGGAGCGGGAGGCTCACCCACGTCACCGACGCCGTCGTATTCCCGCAGAACGAAGATCAGGTGGTCAGCCTCTTGAACGTGGCCGAGGAGCGGGGGTTGTCCGTCGTGCCCTTCGGTGGGGGGACGAGCGTCGTGGGAGGTGTCGAGCCGCGCCTGGGTGAACACCGTGCCGTCATTACGCTGGATCTCATGCATTTGCGGGACGTTCGATTGGACCGCGCAAGCCACTTGGCCGAGATCGGCGCCGGCGCGTTCGGGCCCGACATCGAGCGCGCGCTGGGGGCGCAGGGATTCACGCTCGGTCATTTCCCGCAGTCGTTCGAGTTCAGCACGTTCGGCGGCTGGGTGGCTACGCGGAGCGCA
>CAZKCX010000835.1:0-2588 GCA_964550865.1 uncultured Planctomycetales bacterium | reverse complement strand
CGATAAGGAAGGCCTTGTCTATCGCATCGCGCCCGAGCCGGGCAAGGCGTTTGTCCTCTACGACGCGGACGAGCCGGAGATCTCCGCCGTCGCGCTCGATGCCGCCGGCAACGTCTATGCCGCGACGGCCGCCGCCGCGGAGGCTCGACCCGGCAAGACCGTCAAACCCAAGCCCGCCGGCCGACCCGGCAAGGGCGCCACGAAGCCCTCGAGCAAGGCCTCCAAGGCCGGTCCGGCCGCGATCCGACGGTCGGTCGGCAAGGTGGTCCGATCCGGATCGAAGCCGAGCACCCCGTCCGATGCCGCGAAGGGCGGCGGAAACGCGGTGTATCGAATCGCACCGGACGGCATGGTCCGCGAGGTCTTCCGCGAGCCGGTCATGATCCTCGACATGGTGGAGTCCGACGGCTCGCTGTTTCTCAGTACGGGCAACGAAGGCCGCGTCTACGAGGTCCGGCCGCAGGACGAAGAGCAGATCGCCCTGGCCAAGCTCAAGGGCAAGCAGGCGACGGCCATGCTGCGGAGCCAAGAGGGCCGACTCTGGGTCGGCATGTCCAACGAGGGCCGCGTCGTGAAGCTCTCGGCCGGGTATGCCGAGAAGGGCACGTTCATCTCCCAGGTGCTCGATGCCAAACAGATCTCGCGCTGGGGCCGATTGCTGTGGGAAGGACGTCAACCCAAGGGGACGACGGTCACGGTGGCCACGCGATCCGGCAATGTCTCGGACCCGAAGGAGGGAACCTGGGATTCCTGGTCGAAGGAGCTCGATGCGCGACGGGCCACGCAGGTGCCCTCGCCGAGCGCGCGATTCCTTCAGTACCGGTTGACGCTGACCACGGAGAACGCCGACGTCACGCCCCGGGTTCGCCTCGTGAAGATCGCGCGGCAGTCGGACAATCAAGCGCCCAAGCTCACCGCCGTCGAGGTGGGCGATCCCTTGCGATCCCGGAAGAAGAAGGGCTCCTCATCCGGATCGAGCGGCTCGTCGCCGCCGCGACCGTTGCCGCCGGGTACCACCCCGGCGACGCGGATCATCAAGTGGAAGGCCGAGGACGCCAACGGCGACCGCATGCTCTACGACATCTACTTCCGGATGCTGAAGCACAAGCGATGGATCCTCCTCAAGGAGGACAACAAGTCCGCGGAGTTCAAATGGGACGCGAGCAAGGTGGCCGACGGACCGTATGAGATCCGCGTGGTGGCCAAGGACTCGCCCAGCAATCCGCCCAAGACGGCCCTTCGCGACGACCGCATCAGCGACCTCTTCGTCGTCGACAACACGCCGCCGATCATCGGGCCGGTCAAGACCGAGAAGACCGGCAAGGGCAAGGTTGCCGTCCACGCGGTGATCGAGGACAAGCACACACCCGTGACGGAAGCACAGTATGCCGTGGATAGCCAAGACGACTGGACGGCCGTCTTGGCCGAGGACGATCTGTTCGACAGCAAACGCGAGTCGATCCGCTTCACGGTGGAAAACCTCGAGCCCGGTGAGCATGTGATCACGATCCGCGCCGAGGACGACCAGGAGAATAAGGGCTACACGACGGTCGTCGTCGATGTAGCGGAGTGAGATACGGTCGGCAAGTGACTGTCTCGCCGACAAGGCGGACAAGTGGAGGCGGCCTCGCGAGGCCTTCGTCTCCGCGGACGCCGCCGGCGGCAGCATGAAGAGTAAGGAAAGGGGGACATCATGACGATGCACTACCCACGAAAACTGAGCCGGATCAAGAAGATTCGCCGGCACGGCTTCCGCGCGAAGATGCGGACCAAGTCCGGTCGCGCGATGTTGAGCCGTCAGCGGAAACGCCGCAAGTTCGGCCGGAACATCCTTCAGGCCAACAAGCGACGGTAGCGTAAGCTCGGACACGCCAGTCCTGCCGTCTCGAGACAGAATCCGTTCCGCCCTGCGCGGAGCGATAGACACGGACATCGGGGGGAGAGGAGGCCAAGCGAGCCATGCCGTCCAAGAGCCAACCCAATCGTCGTGATTTCTTGAGGCAGTCGGTGACGGTCGCCGGTACGGGAGCGGTCACGGCCGCCGTCGCGCGTCGCGCGCGGGCGTCGGCCAACGAGCGAATCCAGGTCGGCGCGATCGGCTGCGGCGGGATGGGCAACCACCATCTCGGCCAACTGGCCAAGCTGAAGGAAGAGGGCCTCGCGGAGGTCGTGGCCGTGTGCGACGTCTTCCAGAAGCGACTTGACGCCGCCGCCAAGCGCACCGGCGGCAAGCCCTACAAGAACTGGAAGGAGCTGCTGAACGACAAGAACGTCGACGCCGTCCTCGTCGCCACACCCGACCACTGGCACGCCCCGATGTGCATTGCCGCCGCCCAGGCCGGCAAGGACATCTACTGCGAGAAGCCCATGACCCACTGGGACCACCTCGACCTCGCCAAGAAGGTCGTCGATACGGTCGCCGAGCACAACCGCGTCATGCAGGTCGGCACGCAGTTCCTCTCCGATGACGTCTGGGACCTCGCCGCCGAGCGGCTGGACAAGCTCGGAAAGGTCATCCACGTGCAGAGCAGCGACTGCCGCAACGGGCCCATCGGCTGCTACTCCCCCAAGACCAACGACCCGTCCGC
>CAZKCX010000834.1:0-2593 GCA_964550865.1 uncultured Planctomycetales bacterium | reverse complement strand
TACAAGGACTTCCGCGAGGTCCTGGCCCGGCCGGACATCGACATCGTTCACGTCCCCACGCCTCCGCATTGGCATGCGTTGATCAGCATCGCCGCGGCCGAGGCCGGCAAGGACATCTGGTGCGAGAAGCCCATGTCGCGAACGATCGGCGAGGGTCGCAAGGTCGTCGAGGCCGTGCAGCGCAACGGTCGGATCTTCCGGCTGAACACATGGTTCCGGTTCCAACGAACGTTCTACGGCTTTGGCACGCCGGTCCGCCCGATCAAGAAGCTCGTGCAGAGCGGGATGCTGGGCTGGCCTTTGAAAGCGACGATCAGCCGGACGACGGGGTTCAACTGGAAGTTTCGCTGGTCGGGGAAGACGAACCTCGAGCCCAAGCCCGTGCCCAAGGAGCTGGACTACGACTTCTGGCTAGGGCCTGCCCCGTACAAACCGTACCACCCCCATCGCGTGCACGGGACCTTCCGCGGGTATTGGGACTACGACGGCGGCGGTCTGGGCGACATGGGGCAGCACTATCTCGACCCGACACAATACCTCCTCGGCAAGGACGAAACGAGCCCCGTGGAGATCGAGGCCGATACGCCGCAGCAGCACCCCGATGCCGTCGGACCCTGGCGTCGGATTCGGCTCAAATACGCCGACGGGTGCGAGATCATCCTGGACGGGGAAAACAAGGACACCCAGGCGGCGTTCCTCGAGGGACCTAAGGGCAAGCTGTACCGTGGCTTCCGCTCGGACATCCCGGACATCCACAAGAAGCTCGCCCAGTTCCCGGATCCCGACCCGCAGGTGACGGACTTCGCCGACGCCGTGCGGAATCGAAAGACGTTCGCGCTGAACGAGGCGAACGGGCATCGCTCGTGCACGATCGTGAATCTCGCCAAGATCGCGCTGCGGCTGCGCCGTCCGCTGCGTTTCGATCCCGTCGAGCAGCGATTCATCGACGATGAGGCGGCCAACCGGCTGATCGATCAGCCGATGCGGGCGCCATGGCACCTATAGCGAATGCGCTTTGGCTCGGAGGGCGGGGCCATCCGGCTCGCCCCCTGTGGAGAACCCAACCGATGCATCAACGACGTACTCTTCTCATCGGACTCGTTCTGCTCGGCACCGCCGCGGTGCGGACGCGCGCCGAAGACATCAACACAAAGGTCCGGGCCCTATTGGACAGGATGCCCGCCCAAACGGCCGCGGAAGAACAGCAGATCTTCGGCGCCTGGATCAAGCTCGGCCCAGCCGGCATCGAGGCCGGCTGCAAGAAGGTCGCCGCGCCGGCGGAGGGGAGCAACGCCCAGGCCCGGTACGCCGTAAGCGGCCTCGCCGCCTACGTCACGCGACCGAACGCGAAGCAGGAGCGAAGGCTCGTGGCCGAGGCAATCGCAAAGGCGCTGGACGACTCCTCGGACAAGGAGGTGAAGGCCTTCTTGATCCGGCAGCTCCAGGTCGTGGGCGCCGAGCCCCAACGGACCGCGCTCAAGTCCTACCTTGCGGACGAGCGCCTGTGCGAGCCGGCAACACAGGCGATGCTGGCGATCGGGGGATCGGGCCTCGCCAGGGTGTTCGCGGAGGCCCTGCCGAACGTGGCGGGGAGCCGGCGTGTGACGCTGCTGAACGCCCTGGCGACCTGCGGCGGCTCGGTCGCACGCGATGCGGTCCTCAAACACCTCGCGAGCAAGGACGAAGCCATTCGTCTTGCGGCACTGCGCGCGCTGGCGCGAATCGCCGACCACCGGGACACGAAGGTCCTGACACAGGCGATTGGCCAAGCGAAGGACCTTCAGACGCGGGCAAGAGTGGCGGCATTCTGCGTCGAGTACGCCACTCGGCTAAAGGACAAGATCCAGGCCGCACGGATCTGCCGTAAGTTGATCAAGGATCGGAAGGAACCCAATATCCGCTCCGCGGCGTTGAGCGCGTTGGTCGACGTCGCCGGAGCGGACGCCCTGGACGACCTCGTATCGGCTGCGAAACAAGGTTGCCCGGAGCTTCGGTACGCAGCCTTACGCCTGGCGGACAAGATTCCCGGTCTCGCTGCGACGAAGCGGTGGGTAAACGCATTGCAAGGCGCGGAGCCGCCGGTCCGCGCGGAAATCGTCGCCATGCTCGGGCTTCGTGGAGACCAGGCCGCGGTTCCCGCCCTGGACGCGGCGCTGGAATGCCCTGAGAAGCCGGTCCGGCTCGCGGCGATTGACGCGCTCGCCCGCCTGGCGCCGGATTCCGCCGTGTCGAAGCTCATCGGCCTACTGAAGGACTCCGCGCAGCCGGACGTCGTCAACACGGTCAAGCAGGCGTTGCTCCGGCTGCCGAGCGGAAAGGTCGTTTCGCAGGCCGTCAAGGCGTTGCCGGAGTCATCCACCCCGGCAAAGGTCGCCCTGCTCCAGATCCTCGGGCTCCGTCGGGCCTGCGAGCAGTTCGACGCGGTGATGAAGTACACCGAATCGAAGGAGCCGGACGCACGACTAGCGGCCATTGAAGCGCTCGGACAACTCGCCGACGCGACGCAGCTGCGCAAGCTCCTCGCCCTGATGTTCAACGTCGAAGATGGCAAGGTTGCGGCAGCGGCCGAAAACGCCGTGGTCGCCACGGCCCT
>CAZKCX010000833.1:0-2605 GCA_964550865.1 uncultured Planctomycetales bacterium | reverse complement strand
CGTGAAGGCTGGCCGTATGCTCATGGCTCCGGGCCCATCGCGGACCGGACACCCATTGCACTCGACGCGGCGGACCCACCACATCGTCGCGGGCGACGGCGTTGCCCGTCGGGTTGTGCATATAGTGCGTCCATTCGTCGATCTCCTGCGGCCAGGGCTTGACGGTCTTCTTGCCGCCGAGGATCGCCACGCCCTTCGGGGCCAGCACCCGCATGACCTCCGCGATGGGCACGCCGCCGAGATCCTCCGCGATGACCAGGTTCACCAGGTTGTCGATGTACGGCAGGCGTCGGCCGCCAAAGGCATCCACCGAGACCGGGCCGTATCGACCCAGCGAGCGGATGTGCGCCCGGGCCTTGGCCACGTTGGCCTGATCGGTGTCGAGCCCGTGGACGAGGTACCGATCATTGACGCGCAACGCAGCCGTCAGCGTGCCGTCACCGCAGCCGAGGTGCACGACGAGCCCGCCCTGCACGCCGGACGCCTCCAAGATTCGCTTGGCCTCCGTCCCCACGCGTTTCTGCTCGGCCGCGAGCGTGGAAGGAGCCATTACCAGGATCACACACGTAGACGCAAGCAGTGTCGTAGGCAACCTCATTCGCATTTCCTGATCTCCTCTTCGAGTCGTTCTCCAGCCCACGATCGGCGACCTGAATACCGGATCACCCCATAAACCACTTCCCCGTCATCCAGGCCCCAGGCAGAGCACCGAGCCGTCCTGTGTCGACAAGTACAGCTTCCCCTGGGCGGCGATCAGGCCGTCCAGGACCGGCCCGGATTCCAGTCTCAACGCGGCGAGCTTCTCGCCGGTCTCCGCATGGACGGACCAAAGCTCAGCCCCCTTTTCGCCTTCGAGCGCGCCCATGGGATCGGCGGTCTTCGCCGGGTCCGGTGGACCGGCCACGAACAAGGTGCCCCCCGCAAGTACCATCGCATGGGCGCGCACGGATACCCATTGGAACCAGGCCGGCGGCTGGGTGCGGGTAATGCCCCAACCCTTCGTGGTGCCCTCCGTTTCCGCGCTGACGGCGGGACGCGTCTCGTCGTGATCGGCGTAGAGGAGGTAGCCCTTCTCGGCGGAATAGAGCGGGCTCTGAAGGTTCCGAGACGTGAAGACCTGAAAGGCGTAGGTCTTGTCCGCCCCGATCGACAGGAGCTGACCGGTCTTCGCGCCCCGATGGGTCAGATAGTAGCCCGGCCAGGTATCCGAGTAGATCCAATACGTGCGGTTGAACCAGGCCTCATCGAGGAACCCCCACGGGGCGATGAGATGCAGGCCCATCTTCCGCCGACCGAGGCTCCAGCCACCGTACTCGTCTTTGAGAGACTGAACCAGGCCCTTCTGCGTTCGCTCCAACCAATCGCGCTGGTGCTTCTCGTAGTCGTTCTTCGGCTCCTTGTCGCGTGACGTATACGGCTTGCCTCGGACCTGCAAGGCATCATCGGTCTCGCCCGGGCGGACGTAGGGAACGGGCAGCCACCGGAGGGATCGATCGAACTTGTATTGACCGAGGTAGATGAACCCGTCCTGGGCGACGAGGATGTCGGAACATGCACCTTCCATATGATAGGCCGGCACGAACGGCTTGGCCTTCGCGTCGTCCCGCGTCCTGGACCATGTGTCCACACACGTCCGGCAGCGAACCGCCCCGGTCGACGGATCGAGGCCATAGAGCCGGATGCCCCCATCGAGGAAGCTCGACCGCCCCGCCGTACAGTAGACCACACCGCCCTCGACCATGACGCTCCCATGCACCCGCCACGGGGATTCCAACTGGTTGAATGCAACGATCTGACGATCCGACGGCGCGGCCCGGAACCGCCAGGCCAACGCGCCATCCGTTGCACGAAGGCAGTAGACGCAACCGTCTGCGCATCCGAAGAGCACACGCCCCCTCCGCACCGTTGGGGCCGAGTCGATTCGTCCACCCGCCGCAAAGTGCCAGAGAGGTCGTCCATCGTTGGCATCCAGGGCATGAAGCGTGTGACAGTCCTTGACGGCCACATAGACCCTTCCGCCACTTACCACCGGCGGTGTCAATCGGCCGCCGAGGTTTCGAGTCCAGCGCTCCGCAACGTTGGGCGAGACCGCACACCCCGCGGCCCCGCTTCGACGCCCGTCGTGGCGATACGTGGGCCAGTCCTCCGGTCCCATGGCTCCGGCCGGAGCAGCGGCGTCATCGGGATACGCCCTTCCGCGCAGGAGTCGATCTTCGGTCTCGGCCTCGGCAAGGGCAGCGAGCTCCTCCGTCGTTGCGCCGCCCAAGGCGTTAAACCCACTCAGCTTCACCCCGGGATAGCAGAAGCATGGGTGCGGCGGGACGTAGAGCATTCCGTTGCAGGGCATCACGCCAAACCGACAGGCACCACGGATCCAGTCGTTCTGGACATGCGGGTCGCCGGTGATGCTGACGAACTCCGCCCCGCGGTTCTGCGTGATCAGGTACCACTCCGTGGCCTTCGCACGGTAGCACCGAAGATGATGCCCCGGCGTGTAGACGGACGACGGATCGACATGCCGCACGGGTTCGCCGGTCTCCAGATCGTACCCGGCGATGTGATGGCCGTCCGCATGCCAAACCAGCCCCTGCGCGACGAACAGGTC
>CAZKCX010000832.1:0-2606 GCA_964550865.1 uncultured Planctomycetales bacterium | reverse complement strand
TCAAGCGGCTCAGCCCGACGCCCGATTGGAGCAAGGACAACTGGCTGATGGCCTCCGGCCTGAGCGGCGGGGCCGTGCTCGACCTGCACGTGCACGACATCGACTTTGCGAACTACCTGTTCGGCAAACCGAAGAGCGTGGTGGCCCGCGGCACGACCGGTCCGTCGGGCGGCGTCGATCACATCGAGGCGCTCTACGACTACGGCAAGGACATGCTGGTGATGGTCGAGGGCGGTTGGTGCTTCCCGCCCGGCTACCCGTTCCAGATGGTGGTGAACGTCCGCTGCGAGAAGGCGATGTTCGAATATGTGCTGCGCGCGGGGGAGGGCGGCGGCGGGTTCGGCGATGAGGTGGTCGTCTACCCGAACAAGGGCAAGATCCGCAAGCTCAAGTGCAAGGCGTCCGACGGGTGGACCGAAGAGATCAACTACATGCTCGACTGCATCCAGAAGAAGCAGAAGCCCACCGTCGTGACGGCCAAGAGCTCGGCGGACTCGATCGCCGTGGCCGAGGCCGAGATCAAGAGCGTGCAGACCGGCAAGAACGTCCCGGTCAAATAGGCCCGAGGACCGCGCGGCCTGATTGCCGTGGCTGCGGCCGAGTACCGTGTTTCACAAGTGGTGCGACTATGGCAGTGTTCCTGTATGCCACGGTCGCTGTTCGAGCCGCGGCATTCATGCCGCGCGGCCGCGCCGGATGAATCCGGCGGTTCGACGGAGCTCAATACAAGCGGCTGGGGCATGTCGTCGCAATATTCCTGAAAGGCAGTGCTAGGCTCACGAAATGCGGAAACGCGGATCGAACACTACAGCGCGAGGTTGTGGCTTCAGGGCGGGGCCACCCCTCTGGCGCTGCCAGAAACGCGGATCAAGTCGGCGCCTGGGTCGACCGTGCGCCGTAGTCCTAAGCCGCCTGCAACAAGGATCGAACGGTGTGGCACGGCGACCTCCAGGCTTCGCTACGCTTCGCCGTGACAGAGCCGTAGAATGGTCCCATCCGAGGGCGGCTGGGCCACAAAGGCCGCCACAAAGGCGAGGCTGGTCGACTGTACAGAGATTGTTGCGAACAGCGTAGCCGGTGGTGTAGGGGCCGTAGGGCGTTCGTTGGATACTATCGCGTGAACCGATATCGCACGGATGCGATGGGGGGTAGATCGCCGGCTCGGATCGGACGGCCCGTCCTTTCGGCGTGTTGTCTCCTGGTGTCCCTTGCCGAGCCGTCTCGGGCCGCCTCGCAGGCCGCGACCTCCCGCACCAAGGACGCCGCGTCCTCCGTGGAGCGCGTGGAGCTCTCGGCGGGGTTCTGTCTGGTGAGCAGGCCGGGGAGATACGCCAAGGGTGACCGCCCGCCCTTGATCGTCTGCCTCCACGAGACGGACACGGGCGCGGATGCGATCCTCGCGTTCTGGCGTGCGCTGGAATCGCCCATCGGCATGCTCGTCGTCGCGCCGCAGCACCACATGCCGGGATGGCGCGAGGCGGATCTGCCGTGCATCCGGGCGATGTGTGATCATCTGCGCGAGCATCTCAGCTACGATCGGCGCCGCATCCTGCTGACCGGCTATTCGGCGGGGGGGGCGATGGCCTTTCACCTGCTCTATGCCGAAGGGTTTCCCGCGACGCACGTCGCCGCCACCGCGAACTACGTGCCGCCGAGCGTGACGGCCGAGAGGATTGCGAAGCGGCAGGGGGTGCCCGTCTTCTACGCCGTCGGGATGCGGGACATCAACCAGGATCGCATGCGGGCGAGCATCGCGCTGCTTCAGGAGAACGTCGAATCGCTGACGCTGCTCCGGCCGGCGATCGGTCATCGGCTGGACGGCGACGTCGGGCAAGAGGCGATGGACTGGTTCATCAAGAGGACGACCGAGCAGACCTTGTCCCGTGTGGCCCGTGCCGGCGACGCGCTGGAGGCCGGACGCGCGGGGGAGGCCATGCAGACCGTCGAGCCGATCGTGTTGCAGCGTCGGTGGCATCCGCCGTCGGTGGTGGCGGCCGCCGAGCCGATCTATCGGAGGGGTCTGGAGAGGGGGCGGGCCCGCTTGGCGGAGGCGGAACGCTTGCTGCAGGCAGGTCGTTCGGTCGAGGCACTGGAGGCCTATCGCGAGATCGAGGATTCCTTCGCGGCCACCGCCGTGGGCGCCAGGGCTCGGCGACATCGCGGGAGACTCCAGACGGACGCCTCCGTTCGCGAGGCGGAGCGGTTGCGATGGTTGGAGCGGCAGGAGTCCGAGGGCCGCGAGGCGCTCGTGCGCGCCCAGAAGCTGGTCGTTCGGCAGCGGTACGACGCCGCCCGGCAGCAGTGCCAAGGGATCCTCAAACGCTACCCCAAAACCAAGGCGGCCGCACGAGCCAGGACGCTGCTCGATCAGCTGCGCAAGGCGGGGAAGTAGGCGGACCGGGGAGCGCCGGATGGTGCTTCGAACGAAAGACCTCCTCCTTCGGCCGATCGCGCTTGAACACTTGCGGGCCTATCGACGCGGGCGCGAGGAGCTTTCGCGCGTGCTCGGGGTGGAGGTGCCGCAGGGGTGGCCTTGGGCGGAGACGGAAGGAATCTTGCCGTGGGTGGAGCGACAGCTCTAAGAGGACCCTACGCGGATCGGATGG
>CAZKCX010000831.1:0-2625 GCA_964550865.1 uncultured Planctomycetales bacterium | reverse complement strand
CGTCGGTTTTGCGTTCTTGGTCCTCGAACTGCTCGACAAGGTTGTCTTGTTCCGCGTCGGTCAGCTCTGAGGCTCCGGCATCCGCTCGAGCGCTACCAACGCCTGGGCTCGCACGTCGTGATCCACGGCCACACAGTTGATCACGGTGTCTTCAGCGAGACATGCAAGTACCGAGATTAGATGCTGCAAGTCGATCATTCTCATGGTGCGGCAACCCGAGAGAGCGCGCAAGTGGTGATGTGGTCAAAAGCAAAGGCCCGCTGTCACGAGTAGACAACGGGCCGAGCGAATCGGGGCGACTGGATTTGAACCAGCGACCTCGTGGTCCCAAACCACGCGCTCTAAACCAGGCTGAGCTACGCCCCGCGCTCGATCAACGCTTGTCTACATGTGGAGGCGACGCGAAGATGGCCGGCCACGTGCCTCCGACCACACCGAGACCGATTCTATCGCCATTACACCGAGTTCGGCACGTAACGTCAATCCAAGCCCCGCCGCACTGCGACGGCACGGACAGCTTGCCACGTGAAGACCGACGCGTACCATGCTATGTAAGGCCGATTCAGCCCGGCTGTTGTAACGCGGACGTTCATGGAGGCCCCCGAATGAGCCGAGCCACGCTTATGACCACCCTTCCCCGTCGCGGCCCACGCCGAACCTGGTTTGCCGCGGCCGTGCTCTTGCAGGCGCCGTGTCTCAGCCCGGCCGAAACGTATTACGTCTCGGATGCCGGATCCGACATGCACACCGGCGGGCAACCGACGCAGGCCTGGCGCACGCTTGCACGCGTGAATGCCGCTTCCCTGAAGCCAAACGACGTGGTGCTCTTCCGACGCGGCGACGTGTGGCGGGGTCAGCTCGTACCCCAGAGCGGCACCGACGGCAAGCCGATTCGCTACGGCGCGTATGGCCAGGGACCCAAGCCGCTGTTGCTTGGCTCCGTCGAGAAGAACGATCCGAACGACTGGGTGCGCGTCGCCGATCGCGTCTGGTCGACGAAGGAGCCGACCGCCAACCAACGAGAGCTGCTGTCGAACCCAAGCGTCACCCAGGACGGCTCGGGCTGGAATCTCTACCACGAGCACGGCGCGAAGGCGATGTCCGCGCCGGATACGTCAAGCTTCCACTCCGGACCGTCGTCCATTCGCATTCGCTGCGAAAACAGGGGCAAGGATTCCTCCGACATCCAGTTCTACACCGGTAGGTTCTGCGTGCAGCGCGGCGTCCTCTACTGCCTGACGTTTGCCGCCAAGGCCAGCAGGCCGTTTCGGACGGAGATGCCCGTGCTCATGAAGAGCGGCCCGCCGTGGTCGCGGTACAGCTTCGGTCCGATCGCCCACGCAATCGAGATCGGCACGCAGTGGAAGACCCATCGGCAGTTCTACAAGTCGGCGGACACGGCCGACGACGCGCGCCTCACGTTCTTCCTCGGCAATCGCCTACCCGAGGGAGTAACGCTGCACTTGGACACGCTCTCGCTTCGCCCGTGCAACTCCCGTGGCGTCTTGACCCGCGATGTCGGCAACATCATCTTCGATCACGAGAAGTCCTGCGGCGTCAAGCGATGGGAGCCCGACCAGATCAAGAACCAGGGCGACTACTGGTACGACGAGGATCGCCTGGTGCTCCGGCTCGTCTCTGCGAAGAACCCGGCCCTGTTCTACCAGGACATCAAGTGCGCGATCCGCGAGCACATCATCCATCAATCCAACGTGCACCACGTCATATACGAGCACTTGACGCTGAAGTACGGCGCTGCACACGGCATCGGCGGGGCGAATACGCACCACATCACCGTGCGAGATTGCGATTTCGGATGGATCGGCGGGGGCGATCAGCGAGGCGGAAAACACACCGTCCGCTACGGCAACGGCGTGGAGTTCTGGGCGAACGCCCACGACTGCCTCGTCGAACGGTGCCGCCTGTGGGAGATCTACGACGCGGCGCTGACCAACCAGAGCAACGCGCCCAACACGAAGCAATACAACATCACATACCGCAACAACCTGATCTGGAACTGCGAGTACTCGTTCGAGTACTGGAACCGGCCCGAAAGCTCGAGCACGTGGAACATCCGGTTCGAGAACAACACGTGCATCAACGCCGGTCACGGCTGGGGCCACAGACAACGTCCGGATCCCAGCGGTCGTCAGCTCTGCTTCTACTCGAGTCCGGCGGCCATCCGCGAGTTCCACATCCGCAACAATATCTTCTTCGAAGCAAAGACGAACGCATTCTACGCTCCCCACTGGACGAAGGAGCAGATCGACGCCCTCCTCGTGGATCATAATTGCTGGTACCAGGCCGACGGGACGATGATTCGCTTCAAGGAACAGCAGTATTCCATGCGGCAATTCGAGAGGTACCGGAAGGAATGGCGGAAGGAGCCGCACTCCATCGTGGCCAGGCCGGACCTCGTCGATCTCCAAGGCAGGGACTTCCGCCTCCGGCCGACCTCCCCCTGCATCGACGCCGGCATGGACGTCGGCATCACACGGGACATCACCGGCACACCCGTCCCTCAGGGCGGCGCGCCGGAGATCGGGGCCACGGAGTTCCGATCGCGGGACTGACGTGGCAGATCCCTCGGTTTCGCCGCAAGCCGATAGCGCCGAATTTCGCTGG
>CAZKCX010000830.1:0-2626 GCA_964550865.1 uncultured Planctomycetales bacterium | reverse complement strand
GAGCTGCGGCCGGAGGATTCCGGGGCGATGGCCGGTCTTGCACTGACGCGGATCCAGGCCGGACACCTCGACGAGGCAAAGGGCCTCTTGATGCGCGCGCTCGTCCTGGACGCGGAGAACACGGCGGCCCTTTTCGGGTTGGGGGTGATTGCCGGCACGCGCGGCGAACACGACAAGGCGATGAGGTATTTCCAGGAGTGCGTGGCGGCCGGGCGCGGGAGTCGAACCGCGCCGGCGCACTTCAACATCGGTGTCTTGCACAAGCTTGCCGACAGGCCGAAGGCCGCTCGACAGAGCTTCGAGAAGGCCCTGTCGTTGGATCCGCATCACGCCGATTCGCTTCACGCCATGGGGGGAATCCTGAAGGAGGAAGGCCGGCTCGACGAGGCGATCCGCCTGTTGAGCCGCGGTATCGGCCGACGCACGCTCCCGAAGTGCCGGAAGCTCTTGGGCGAGCTTCTGGCCGAGAAGGGTCGAACCCGTGCGGCCGCCAAGCAGTTCGAGATCGTCCTGAAGCAGAAGCCCAAGGACATCGCGGCCAACTACCAGTACGGTTTGGCGAAGTACGAACTGGGTGACATCGACACCGCCGTGACGCATTTTCAGACGTGCGTGCAAGAAGACCCGAACCACATCAACGCGCGGTTTCACCTAGGCGTGTCGTTGGCGCAGAAAGGCCGGTTCGAGGAAGCCGAGCGCCACCTCCGGAAGGTCGTGGATGCCGCGCCCGAATTCGCGTCGGGGTGGTTCAATCTGGGCACGCTGTACGTCAAGAGGAAGGCCTACGGGAGTGCACGCGCGGCCTTTGCCCAAGCGATCCGGATCGAGCCGAATAACGCCCAGGCGCACAGCGCATTGGGGACCGTTTTGCTGGAGCTCGGACGGCGCGAACGGGCGATCGCCGAGTTCCGTGAGGCGCTGCGGATCGCGCCGGGACTCGAGTCCGCACGCCAGAGCCTTCACAAGGCGACGGGCCAATCCAAGTGAGCAGGCACGCCATACTGTCCAGCCGCGATCCGCAGCCACCACATGCCGGCGACTCCACCGCTCCCGAGGGGCGTCGACCCGACGAAGTGCGGATGCGGCTCGGAGATTGGGCGGTCGGGGCGGCGCTCGCTGCGATCGTCTTGCTCGTCCTCCTCGTCTTGGTCTACTGGGCGAGCCCGGGATACCTCTCCTTTACGGACTGTACGCCCTATGTCATCCAGGCACACATCTTCGCCGAGGGTCAATTGACGCAGGAGGCCCCGCCGGCGCGCCTGTTCGCGTTCTTCCGGACGGCGGGCATGATGCGTCACGACGATCGCTTCTTCTCCCGTCAGCCGCCCGGCGCCTCGGCCGTCTTCGCGCTGCCGACGCGTCTTGCCGGAGACGTCCGCTGGGCCCCGCCGCTGGTTACCGCATTGGCGGTCTTCCTGAGCTTCCTCTGGATTCGCGTGCTGTACGATCGCAGGCTGGCGGCGCTGGCGGTGGTCCTTTTGCCGGCGGGCACGGTCTTCGTGCAGGTCGGTGCCTCGGCGCTGTCGTATCCCGCGAGCTTACTGTTCTTCTCCGCGGCGATGCTGTGCTACATGAAGGCCGTGCGCGAGGATCGCGTCCTCCTCGCGTTTCTGTGCGGCGTGTTTCTGGGGCTCCAGTTCACGGTGCGCCCGTATACGGCGCTGCTCATCGGCGCGGCGCTGGCGCTGTCTCGGCTCTGGCTTCTGCGGCGGTACCGCCACGGAGCGCGCGATGTGGGTGCCATTCTCCTCGGGGCCCTACCCGGTGTTGCGCTCTTGTTGCTCCACAACCATGCGGTCACGGAGCGGTTCTGGCCTTTGGCGTTTTCGCAGGCCTGCCCCCAGGACGTCTTGGGGTTCGGAGAGCGGGGCCTGGACGAGTACACCGTCGTGCATACGCCCGCCAAGGCGGTCCGGAACCTGCTCGAGACGCTGTGGCTGGCAGGGTTGTACTTCTTCTGTCCGGTCGTGTGGCTGGTCCCGATTGGCCTATGGCTCTGGGGTTGGGTGATGCGAATCCGGCGAACCGATCGGCCACCCTCCTCGGGCTGGGAGTCCGTGTTCGTCGTCGTCATGGGGTTTCTCGTCGTCGGCCATATGGCGTACTGGTATCCCCGGCCGATCAACTACTTCGAGACCTATCCGCTGTTGGCCGTCTTGATCGCGCTGGGTCTGCGGTACCTGCAAAGCGGCGGTCGGCTCTCCCGCACGATTCGTTGGGCGGCCGTCATGGCCCTGGTCACGGTGGGGCCCTGGATGACGTTCACGCTGTTCCGTGACGCCATCGCCCCGGTGCGCCCGATCGTGTCGCGCGTTCGAGAAGCCACCGAGGAGCACGGCCGCATCGTGTTGTTCAGCCGTCCGCACGAAGGCCTATTGGGCAATACGATTCCGTCTTTGCGCGAGCGCGACCGCCTCTCCGCCGGGCTGTTCAATCTGCACCCCCCCGCGAGACAGCCTGTGCTTCATGCGGTGGACCTGGGTCCCGAGGACGTGCGGGTGCTGCGTGCGTTTCCGCGGCGAAAGGCCTTCTTGTTGATCACGCCGCCGAGCGAATCGCCGGACGCCGAGGACCCGTTTGCTGCCGTGCTGGTCCCGATGACCCGCTAGTCGGGATCGCGGGGCGG
>CAZKCX010000829.1:0-2627 GCA_964550865.1 uncultured Planctomycetales bacterium | reverse complement strand
CCGGTCTCTGCGTCGCCGTAGAGGTAGACGAACCCGTCGCGAACCTCGACGCCCTGGCCGCTGCCGATGCCGTCGACCGTCAGGCAGCGAAGCAGCTCGACCCCAAGAGCGTCCGGCGGGGCCGCGGATGGTGGTACGCCATGCGGACCGCTGCATCCTGTGATCGTAAGAAGTAGAGTGACACCAGCCGTGGGGAACGACCAACCGATACGTCTCGACATCCTCTTCCTCCGACACGCTTCCTTGCCCCAGCCGCCAAGCAGGGGGCGGGTAGTGTATACGAAGAGGTTCGGCATGGCGAGAGGCCGAGAGGATTTGGCCCCCGACGTCCGATAGGATAAGATCCTCGGCCCCTGGGCCCGTCCTTGAGGAAGGGAGAAGCCCTCTGAGATGAAGCAGGTATCCCACCGCGCTCGGATCGCACTCTGCGGCCTGCTCGCCGCGCTGAGCCTGGCGGGGGTCGACGGCATGATCTTGAGCCGTCCGCTGGGGCTGAGGGAGTGGAGCTATCCCTCACTCGTCTTCGGGTCGACGGCGTTCCTGGCTGTCGCGCTCGCCGCGGGCGGGACGCGGACGGCCTACGGAAAGTGCGTCCTCGCCGCGCTGGCCTGTTGCTGGTTGGGCGACGTTGTAGGCCCGGGCGACTTCTACTTGGGGCTGTACTGCTTCCTCGTCGCGCACCTGGCGTTCATGGCGGGGTTTCTGGTTCGGGGGCTGTCCGAGCGTCGCGTCCTCAAGTCGGCCCTGCTCTTCCTGGCGACCGCGCTCATCGGGTTTGGGTGGTTGCATCCGCTCGTGCCGCCGGGGCGGGTCCTCCCGGTCTTCGGGTACCTGGCCGTCATCTCGACGATGATGGTGCTGGCGTGGAGCAGCCGTCGCGGGCCCGCACGCGGAGTGATCCTGCTGGCGTCGACGCTCTTCTTCGCTTCCGATCTGTTCCTCGCCCGATCGAAGTTCACCGGCTACGCCCAGATTAATACGATGATCGGCTACCCGATGTACTACGGCGCGTGCGTGCTGTTCGCCTGGACGATCCTCATCCACCGGCTCGGCGAATGGCCCGACGCCGCGGCATCGACGACGGACGCTACGAAGACGGGTGCGTAAGAGCCCCGGGCAACTGAGGCGGCGTTGGCCTGCCGGATGAGGGTATCGAGGAGTCAATCCCCCGTTCGTAGACGGCAAGGTTCAGCCCGGACTCTTCGTGCCCCGCGGCTTGGCGGTGCTGCGGGATCCTGCGAGCGGTAGCCAGACGCGGAAATCCGACGTCGCTTTGTCCCAGGTCGCCCCGACGGAAGAGAAATCGGCCAGGAGGATATGGCCGGACGATCGGCCTTCCGTGCCGCGCCCGCCCGACGTTGCAGCGCGAAAGACCATCCAGAACCCCGGGACGTCATCGACCCCGGTCAGAGCAACGGACCGGTCCGGTGAAACCGCCGGCGAGACCGATTCGTGAATCCGCTCGTCGCCCAGCCGGATGTCCCGAGCCAAGACGATCGGGCCGCGCTCGACGGCCACGTACGATTTGTCGGGATCGGGGAAGGGCGTCAGCCGTCCCGCCATGGGCAGTCGCAGCGTCAGCCGATCACCGGCCTGCCACGTGCGGGAGACGGGCACATAGCCCGTCGAGGGCGACACGGGAGAGGATTGGCCGTCGACCCGGATCTCGGGATGCCTGCACCAGGCAGGGATGCGGAGCTTGAGGACGAAAGTCGTGGGTTTGTTGGGACGGACCGTGATGCCGATCGTGTCCGAAACGGGGTAGTCCGTCTCGATCTTGAGTTTGACGTGGCCGCCGCTTGGCAGCGGCACCTCCACCTCTCCAGGGATGTAGAGGTTCATCGCGATGCCCTTCGCGCTTCGCATGACGGTGAGCGTGGGGACCTGAAGCAGGCCGCGCGGGACGTTGTTGACGCAGCACTGGTGGTGCTCGAGGTTGCAGTGCTTCGGCGCGGGCCAGTGCTCGCCCGAGAGGCAAAGCCGCCGAACGCCCCACGTGCCGTCGGCGTTCATGGCCGCGCAGAGGACGTTGTACATCGTCCGCTCGATCTCGTCGGCGTACTTCGGATCGCCCGTCAGCCGGAGGAGCTGTGCGGACAACCGCTGCCAGTAGACGGCGTCGCACGGTTCGCACTCCGTTTGAAGGAGGCGCGAGGCGTTCACCATCTTGTCGTTCTTGCCGATGCCGCCGAAGATGCTCCGCTCATGCGTGCGGATCGCCTCGTAGATGTTCACGGCCGCCCGCAGGTAGTCTCGCTTTCCGGTCAGGCGGTAGAGCTGCGTGAGCCCCTCGACGCACGAGATGAACTCATAGGCCTTCGTCCACGTCTTGGGGTTGGGGAACCACTCGTGTACGGGCTTGCCGGTCAAGCCCTTGTTCACGATGTCCGGGGGGCGGCCCGGTCGGCTGGACCACTGGGCGACGATATACTCGGCATAGTCGAGGTAGCGCTTCTCGCCGGTATGGCGGTAGAGCATCACGACCGGGCCGAGGATGGACGTGCTCGGCAGCCCGGCGAACTTGCCCGTCTCGATGATGGGAACCGCGTCGGGACCGACCTCGCTCATGAGGTGGTCCATGAACCGGCACGCCGCCATGTGCCGGCATGCCGCCGTGGGCGGGCGGC
>CAZKCX010000828.1:0-2629 GCA_964550865.1 uncultured Planctomycetales bacterium | reverse complement strand
ACTTGCCGCAGAAGCATTCCCAGTCGCGCTCGGGACCGAAGATGCGCTCGCAGAATAGACCGTCCTTCTCCGCGCGATAGGTGCGGTAGTTGATGGTCTCGGGCTTCTTGACCTCCCCGAACGACCAGCTGCGAATATCGTTGGGGCTGGCCAGCGCGATCTTCACGCTCCCGTAATCGTTGATTCGATCGTATACGCTCTCAGCCATGGAACTCACTTCCTTGTCTTGGCCCCGTGGGGCGTTTGGCTGTGAACCGCTGCCGGCCGCTGCGCGACGCCCAGGCTCGACGGGCCTTCTGGGCCCGGACGTCCGGCAGGCCGACAACCATGACTCCTCGTCAGATCACCTTCTTCTTCTCGAGCTGGATATTCAGCCCCAGCCCGCGGATCTCATTACACAACACGTCGAAGCTGACCGGCGTGCCGGCCTCCAGCGTGTTCGAGCCCTTCACCATCGACTCGTAGATCTTGGTTCGGCCCTCCACGTCGTCGCTCTTGACGGTGAGCAACTCCTGTAGGACGTAGGCCGCTCCGTAGGCCTCGAGCCCCCAGACCTCCATCTCGCCGAATCGCTGTCCCCCCGTTCGGGCCTTGCCGCCCAGCGGTTGCTGCGTGATCAGGCTGTACGGGCCCGTCGCACGAGCGTGGATCTTGTCGTCCACGAGGTGATGCAGCTTCATCATGTAGATGTAGCCGACGGTGACCGCCTGATCGAATGGGTCTCCCGTTCTACCGTCGTAGAGCGTCACCTTCCCGTGGAGAGGCATGTCGACGAGGAGCTCGTTCGTGTCGCCGGCTTGCCGAATCGCCTCGATATCCTCCAAGCGCTCCTTGACGTGGTTGGACGACTCGGAGATGCAATCCCGAATCTCCTGCTCCTTTGCCCCGTCGAAGACCGGCGTGATGGCCTGGAAGCCCAGCACGGCCGCCGCCCATCCCAAGTGGGTCTCGAGAATCTGGCCGACATTCATGCGAGACGGAACGCCCAGCGGATTCAGCAGGATCTCTACAGGAGTCCCGTCCTCCAGGAACGGCATGTCCTCTTCCGGCACGATCTTGGCGATCACGCCCTTGTTGCCGTGTCGCCCCGCCATCTTGTCGCCTACGGAGAGTTGCCGTTTGGTGCACAGGTACACCTTGACCATCTCCAGCACGCCGCTGGGGAGCTCATCGCCGCGCTTCATCTGCCCGAGCTTGCGATCCCGCTCCTTGAGCATCTCGCTGATGCGCGGCCAGTAGCGGTTGTAGATCTTCTCCCCTTCGTCGCGCTTGCTGACCGGCTTGATCCACTTCAGGTCGAACGTTTCGACCTGTTCCATGATCACCTCGAGGATGTCGCTCTTGCCGACCTTCTGGCGCGTGGCGGGATCTACCATCTCCTGATCGACGGCGTCCTCGATCTCCGTGCACATCTGCCGAAAGACCTCTCCGATCTTTTCGTCGGCCTCGCGGCGGAACTCCTTCATCTGCTTGTTGAGGGCCCGCTTCTGATCCTCCGTCATGTGCATCCGGCGGCTGAAGCGCTTCGTATCGATAACGATGCCTTCCTTGCCCGCCGGGACCTCGAGCGAATCGTTCTTCACGTCTTCGCCGGCACGACCGAAGATGGCGTGCAGCAGCTTCTCCTCCGGCGTGAGCTCGCTCTTGCTCTTGGGGCTCACCTTCCCGACGAGGATGTCACCCGGCCCGACCTTGGTGCCCGGAATGACCACGCCGTTCTCGTCAAGGTTTCGCAGCGCACGCTCGCTGACGTTAGGAATGTCCCGCGTAAACTCCTCGCGTCCCAGCTTGGTCTCGCGGATCTCGACCTCGAACTCCTCAATGTGGATGCTCGTGAAGACGTCGTCCTTGACCAGCCGCTCGCTGATCACAATCGCGTCCTCGAAGTTGTGCCCGTCATAGGTCATAAACGCGACGAGGACGTTCTTGCCGAGCGCGAGTTCACCGCTGCGCGTGGCCGCGCCGTCGGCAATGACCTGGCCCTTCTTGACTCTGTCCCCCGGCTGCACGAGCGGCTTCTGGTTCAGGCTGCAGTTGTCGTTCAGGCCGATGAACTTCCTCAGCACGTACTCGTCCGTGTTCTCGATGATGATGCGGAAGCTGTCGGCGTAGGTCACTTTGCCCGCCTTCTGGGCTCGGACCACCATGCCGCTGTTCTCGGCCACCGCGCGTTCCATGCCCGTCGCGATGATGGGCGGCTCGCATTGCAAGAGCGGAACCGCCTGCCGCTGCATGTTCGATCCCATCAGGGCCCGGTTGGCGTCGTCGTGCTCCAGGAACGGGATCAACGCCGCCGAGACGCCCACGGTCTGCTTCGGCGAGATGTCGAGGTACTTCACTTCCTTGCTGTCCATCGTCGCCAGATCGCCGTGGCGACGGGCCAACACTTGATCCGAGGAGAGCTTGCCGTCGGGATCGGCCGAGTCGGCCGGCGCGAGCACCACCCGCATCTCCTCGTCGGCGCGGAGGTAGTCCACGTCGTCGGTCACCTTGTTCCGCTTGACCGACCGATAGGGCGTCACAAGGAATCCGTAGTCGTCCACCGAGGAGTAGATGCTCAGCGAGGCGATCAGTCCGATGTTCGTGCCTTCCGGCGTCTCGATCGGGCAGATCCGGCCGTAGTGGCTGA
>CAZKCX010000827.1:0-2637 GCA_964550865.1 uncultured Planctomycetales bacterium | reverse complement strand
AGGGCTCGGGCGGCGGAGTGGGGATCTCGCATCGGCCGAGAAGGCGCAGAAGCCTCTTGTCCGCCGAGTCTTGTGAAAAGAGCGGCCCGGTGGCCCGGGACGCTACTTCGGCCTCCCACGGTTGTTCCTCTGCCTAGGGTAATGCGTGGCACGCCGCGCGAGTGTGCTGACCGACAGGATCGCGCCGTGCGTTCCGCTTCAGGATATCGCGTCCATTATCTTTTCGGGCACGCGGGCGGCGTAGATGCGGGCGTAGCCACCCCGCGTCGAGTTGAAGATGACCCAATCGCGGTTCGGCGTGAGGTACGCGTGAGGGTGGCTGTTCTGTCCTCGGCGGGGATTTGTCTTGGATTCGCAGAGGACGGCGGATTTGCCGGTTCGCGTCGATCCGACGATGACCTTGTAAGGGGGCCGCCAATCGTCGATCGTGTAGAACGCACCGCATCGGGAGACGCCGACGTGGTTGGCCTTGTAGCCGCTGGTCACAAAGCGGGGCGCTCCGCCCGAACGGACGCCGAGGAGATTGCCCTTTTCGTCCGGGGCAAATTGCTCGCGGGCGACCACGCTGAGGAGGATCTCCTTCGTGCGGCCGATCCAAGACTCGTGGCCCGTGATGGGTGTGGTGTGCGGTGTGCCGACCTTGAGCTCGGTTCGCTTGCCGTCGGCGATGGAGAGGAGGTAGAGCGTGGCGCCCTCGGGGCCGACCAAGCGCACGATCTTGCCGTCCGGGCCGTAGTGGCCGCCGCGGTTGTGTTGGATCATGATGTGCTTGCTTTCGCCGGGCTCGAATTGTGGGTGGGCATTGAAGATGTACGGGTCGCGGTCGATCACGCGCTCCGTATGCTTGACGAGATCGACCAGGAGGATGCCGAACTGCTTGCGCTGCTCATCGAGCCGCACGCCCACCGCGTAGTGCTTCTTGTCGCCGGAGACGGTGCCGAGGGTTTGGAGCCAGGTTCCGTAGGCAAAATTGTGTACCGGTTCGGTCTTGCCCGAGTCCAAATCGACCCGCATGAGGTGGAGTCCGTTGTTGTCCGTCCGCTTGAGGTAGTAGAACGCACCGTCATGTGTGATGGCCGTCGCGCGGATGCCGCCTTCGTAGCCGGCGTCGAGGACGTCGCGCTTCCACGTGCCGAGCTCGACGACGACGAATTCGGTGGGGTTGCCGTCTTTCCGCTTGGGGTTTCGTCGTTCGTAGACGAATCGCTTGCCGTCGCGGGAGCAGTAGGGGATCTCGCAGTAGATGTTGGAATGACGCTGCTCTTCCGTGGTGACCTGCCAGATCTCGACGCCGCCGGGCGGCGTCTCGACGACTCGTGGCTTGCCGTTGTCTCGCTGAGCGGCCCGAAGGAGCGCGGGCAGACCCGCTGCGCCGGCGAGGCCGGCGCCGATCGCACGGATGGCCGTTCGACGCGTGATCGGTGTGAATTCCTTGAGTGAGCGCATCGTCTATGCTCCCTCGTTTGCAGGTCAGGCGTTTGTGTGGAGGATTCTGATTACCCACTATTGAGCACGCGACGCCGGGATGCAAGCCCATGCGGCGGATGGAAAGAACCGTGCCAGGCATGCATCAAAACATATAGGGTTATTGTGCTCAGAGCCAGTGGTCGGCTAGAATAGACCATAACCCAAGTTCGGGTTTCCCCTCATGAGCGAGCCGCAAGGCAGCCCGATTCAGGAGATTCTGATGGGAGCGACGGACAATCCGCAGAGTTCGACGAAACCGACGCAGGAGTCCCCAAAGGCCAGACGCAAGAAGAAGCGCGTTCCGGTCGAGCAGATCGGCAAGAACTCGGATCAGCTCGTTCACCTCGAGCCCGAGGACATCATGCCCTTGCCGTATCCCTTGGACGATCCTTCGGCCGAGCCCGAGTGGACGCCCTTGAAGGACGATATCCGGGAGAAGTACGAAACCAGCCTCGACGATACGATCGCCGTGGGCATCCCCAAGCCCAAGGACAAGCAGGAGGAGGAGAAGTACATCGAGGCCTTCCTCCGCGGCCTGGAGAAGCTCTTCTCCGACAAGGACAACTGGACGTTCCTCCAGCCGCTGACGCTGACGATGGAGCACTGCGCCAAGTGCCAGACGTGCTCGTCGTCATGTCCGATCTATGAGGCGAGCGGCAAGCAGGACGTCTACCGCCCTGCCTATCGGGCCGAGGTCCTGCGACGCCTATACTACAAGTACGTGAAGGGCGGTGGGCTCGTCAGCCGGTGGCAGCACGGTGACATCGAGCTGAACTGGACGACGATCGCCCGGCTGCTCGAGCTGAGCTATCGCTGCACGATGTGCCGTCGTTGTGCCCAGTCGTGCCCTGTGGGTGTGGACAACGGCCTGGTGACGCACGAGCTCCGAAAGCTGTTCAGCATGGAGTTGGGCTGGGCGGCGAAGGAACTGCACGAGAGCGGGTCGGTGCTTCAGCTCAACGTCGGCTCGTCGACGGGCATGAACTCGCTGGTCGTCAAGGACAACATCGAATTCATCGACGAGGACATGGCCGAGAAGACGGGCATGAAGATCGAGACGCCCTGGGACAAGGTCGGGGCGGACCTCCTGCTCATCCACAATGCGGGCGAGATCATGGCCTGGCCGGAGAACCCCGGGGCCTTCGCGGTCATCCTCGAGGCGGCGGGCAT